>JAKFVJ010000267.1 GCA_021732245.1 Candidatus Obscuribacterales bacterium
GTCCAAACGGTGGAAATTAACCAGCGCCTGGGTAAGGTTGAAGTCCAAGCGGTGGAAATCAACCAACGCCTGGGCAACTTAGAACGGCAATTGGAGCAGACAAATCACCGTGTCGACTCAATTAGAATCATTTTTTCCGATGGTTTTGAGTCGCTAAGAACTAAGGCAGATAGCAACGACGAACGCATTACCCGGCTGGAGCATCGGGTTGATAAGCTCGAGCAGGCAGGTTAATAACCGATCTTAAAGCTCATGGAAGTGCCAAAAAGCTAAAAAAGCAGATGCGAATGGACGTTTCCATCCACTCGCATCTACTTCTACCTCTATGTGGGCAATGTTTTGTCAGTGCGAACTGCTAGTTGCAGATCACTGAAAGCACTGGCTAGTTCCGCTCCTTGATCACCATATTCTTCACTCAGGAAAGAGGCTGGTGCGTTCAAGATGCGTTTGATTTCATCGGGACCGATTGTCTTTTTCTCGAATGCACAAGCAGCAATTGCTACCAGTTGATCCGCCAAACCATTCAGCTCCATAAGAATCTCAGGTATTCTTTGTGCAACCAAACTGTCGGCGTGTGATTCAAGTGGATGCCCATGAATGCAGTCAGCAAGGACTCCTTCTATACTGAAGACGGTTTCACACGAATTGAAATCAAGTTGGAGCAGAGCTTTTGGATTGACTGCGGACGCACGGATTGCGTATCTGTAAGCTTGCAACAGATCGTGGTTGGCTCCGGTGTCTGGGACTCGGCATGCTTGATCAAGTACAAATCCGGCGAGTGCCGCATCAACATGTGCTAAGTCGTCGCCTTTTTTGAACACCACGCGTCCTTGATATTCTTCGGTTGCGACGATGGTTAGTTCTTCGACTTCAAGTCCGCGGCTAACGGCAATCGCTGCGTGGGCTGCTTCGTGAAGGCTTGTATGCCAGGTTGAAGACGGCAACGGGGATTTGTCCTGAAGCTGCCAAAAGCGCTTAAATGTGTCGAAAGCTTTGTGCTCGTAACACTGTTTGTGCGAACAGCGATGACCCGAGATTGAGAAGTTGCCACCGAATTGTTCGGGGAGTTTGGTCCCAAATGCAAATGGCCCGTATGGTCCTCGATATATTAACAAACCGTTCGGCAACAATTTGAGGTCTCTACAGATGTCTGATGAGCCTGAGCGCAGGTACGTACCATCTGTTTGTCGAGTGAATGTGCAATCGACATTGGGGCAACGCACGCTAATGAGTGTGTCCCCTTCATACTTAACTTCATCAATTACTAAAACACCAGCGTGATTGAAAGCTTTAATTACTTGGTCACGCTCGTTGTACCAAACTTCGACAGATTTTCCGAAGGGAGAATTCTTGATTTCAAAATTTTGTTGTCTCATGAAGGATTCCTTGGTTGTGTTTACGTGTCTACCAAATGGCGATTCCAAGCGCGATGTTCCTTCGCGCCTGGACTGAGTGCGGAGACTGAGACGTTTATTTCCAGCCAGATGCTTGAATGCTGAGAAGTGAACTGCGCAATTCGTTCATGTCAGTCAGCATTTCGTTCGTTCCGTGAAACTTGCGATCTACAAAGCGACGATAGAGTCCCAATAGGAGATCGTGTTGGGCGCC
This sequence comes from Candidatus Obscuribacterales bacterium, assembly GCA_021732245.1. GTDB lineage: Bacteria > Cyanobacteriota > Vampirovibrionia > Obscuribacterales > Obscuribacteraceae > SBAT01. The sequence continues at coordinate 1,609 of JAKFVJ010000267.1, forward strand.
GAATTTGCTTTGGTCGGCAGTCTCTGTAATCACAAGCTCTCTGATGTCGAACAAGAGACATTGCTTTGCTTCGCCATCATTGGGGTACGGAGTACCGATGACGCGTCCCAAGTAAATTGCATCCGGACTACCATAGAGTCCAAGTACGGGCTGGTTGAGCAGTTTCTTGGGGCATTTGCCGCTCGTCAATTTCCCGAGAGTGGTTTCTCGCGGATCGGCGAAGCGGTCATTTTTTGTGAGAAAGTACTGCAAGCATGTTAGTTCGGCGGCTATGCCATCTGGTCCATTTCCGCCGGCTTCTTGTTGCCATTCTTCTGTGATGCACGTCTCGTGAGATTGTCCTGGCAGCTCGCAACGACCACCGACCAATGTCAGTCGACCTCGGTGTTTCTTTGCTTGCTCGATAACCCAGACCTTGTACGGATCGTGCTGGTGATAAGCGATAACAGTTGATGTAGGGACTGGAAATGGAATGAGAGTTTCTTTTGTCATATTGGTCTCCTTGAAACAATTGCGTCCCTACTATTCGAACAATTCACTTACCGATTCGTTGTTGTGAATTCGCTTGATGGCATCAACCAGCAAATCCGCCACCGAGAGTCTTTCTATCTTGTGGCAGGTGTTTGCTGGGTCTTCAGGAATTGAATTGGTCGTGATTAACATCTCAATGCAAGATTCCTGAATGCGAGCGGCTGCGTTGTTGGACAACACAGGGTGTGTGCAGCAGACGTATATCTTGTTGGCGCCGTTTTTCTTCAGAAGATCGGCTCCTTTGATAATCGTGTTGCCGGTGTCGATGATGTCGTCGACGATGAGGCAGTTCTTGCCGCTTACGTCGCCGACGACGGCAAGGCTCTCTGCTTTGTTGTGTTCAAGCGGATTCCGTCGTTTGTCGATAATGGCGAGAGGTGCATCGTCTAATTTCTTGGCGAAAGCACGCGCGCGCTTGACACCGCCGACATCAGGGCTAACTACGACCAAATTCTCAAGCCCTAAGGACTTGATGAATTTGAGGTGGACAGAATTAGCGTACAGGTGATCGACTCTGACGTCTTTGTGGAAGAATCCGACGATTTGCTCGGCATGCAAATCGACGAGCACTACTCGATCGGCGCCGGCAGTGTGAATTAGGTCGGCGACAAGTTTCGAGGTGATGGGTTCGCGACCGGCAGCTTTGCGGTCCTGTCTTGCGTACCCGAAGTAGGGAATTACCAAAGTGATGCGCTCAGCGGAAGCTCGCTTGAGTGCATCTACCATGATGAGCAATTCCATGAGGTTTTCGTTGACTGGATTGCACGTCGGCTGAATGACGAATACGTCCGCCCCGCGCACAGTTTTGCTGATTTGAACGTATCGTTCACCGTCGGCGAATGTTTTTGAAATGCATTCGGTCAGGTAGACACCGGCAGGGCCGACAATTTCTTTGGCGAGTTCGGGATTGGCTGAGCCGGTTACGATCATCAAACGCTTATCCATCTTTATGTCTCCTTTGGGGGTTGGGGTCATTTT
>JAKFVJ010000268.1 GCA_021732245.1 Candidatus Obscuribacterales bacterium
GGCAATAATAATGGCGTTGCTTACCTTTTCGCCTTTTCGAGATGCAAATACTCCCGAGCCTAATTGGACTATTGTTTTTAGAGAGAATTTTTCCAGCAGCTCTTGGCGCAATTTCTCATAGCGGGTAATCGACATGAAACTTTGCTGGCAAATGAGCGCAAAAACCCCATTCTCCTCAACCAACTTCATGCAAAGCTCGAGAAATGCAGCATAAAGATCAAAACGCCCTAATGGGTAATTTTGCTTGAGGAAACTTGAAAGCTCCTTAGGCATAAGGCGGTGACCTAGATACGGGGGATTAGTTATGACAGAGGAATATTTTCGTCTTAGTTGCTCTATGTCGGCTTTGCCGACAAGAGAATAAATCTCCGTTCCAGGCTTATCATCAAACGGCAAGCAAAGACTGCCGACACCTTCTGCAAAGTAAAAAATCCTGGGCAGCGGCAATTCAATAATTGGTGCCAAGTCTCGACAAGCAAGATAGATAGAAAGCCCGGCTAGCTGAACTACTTTCCTGTCGATATCGCAACCATATAATTCACCGGCAAGAATTCTTGTCAGACTAGCCGCAGCCGGCAAATTACCACGCGCAGCAAAACGTGCCTTAAGCGCTTCAACAAAAATATGCCCTGTGCCCAAACAAGGATCAATGAATGAGAAAGCATTCAATTCAGAATTTTCATTGAGCGCAAATGTTTCAGCAATAAGAAATTTGCTTATCCAATCAGGCGTAAACCACTGGGTAAGCACCGGCAGATCGCTCAACTGAATCTCATCAGAACTAATTCTCTGCAAAGTATCGGATTTAGCAAAAGAATTTCTTCGCTCAAAAAGCAAGCACTGATACACCCAACCTACAAGCAATGGATCTAATAGAACACATTCCGAGATCTCCTGAGATCCTGTCTGCAAGAGAATTTCCTTCAGCGAGGCAATCAACGACTTATCAGCTGTCAAGCAGGCGTCATTTATAAAGCCGACAAGCACCTGAGCAAATTGGCTTTTATCCTGACGAAGCTCGTCTGTCAGGGACAAAAGGATAGTTCCAGCAGGTTTACCATGAAAAATTTCCGGCATAATTTTGCGTGCCGCCAGCGACAGAAGCGCCGCATAAGCCAGCACCGCCTCGTCATATTGAGAGTTTATCTCAATTGGGACGAGCTTCTTTAGGCGCCTGACTAACTGCCTTATCGCCGAAAACTGCTGGCCATGCAGTTTTTGCCGCTTGGCTGCATTTTGATCACTTGGCTTTTTTGAATTCGACACTCCAGAATTATCACCCAAAATGGCTCAATTTGCGAAATTGCCAAAACCGGCGAAATGAGCCTATACTCAGGCTATATGGTTGTCATTTAGTGTATAAACAGACGATTATTAACTATTGTGTTGAGCAACATACAACACGGAAAAAACATCAATGAGCACACCAAACAATTCAAATTCTCGGGAGTCGACCATGACTAAGGCAGGGCTAGAAGACGTAGTAGCCGCAACCTCAACGATTTGCGACGTAAATGGTAAAGAAGGCCGCCTGATTTACCAGGGTTATGACATTCACGACCTGGCAAAGAACTCGACTTTTGAAGAGACGGTTTATTTGCTCTGGTTCGGTCGCATGCCGAACAAGTCCGAATACGAGACATTGGTCAAGGAATTAAAGGCAAACAGACAATTGCCCGCACACCTCGTGAAAATCATGAAGGAGTTTCCTAAGAACACTCCTCCAATGGATGTGTTGCGTTCGGCAGTTTCTGTTCTCTCCATGTTCGATCCCGATGCCGGCGACAATGGCCGCGAAGCAAACATCCGCAAAGCCACTCGTCTCACATCGCAATTTCCAACAATCATTGCCCACTGGGACAACATTCGCAACGGCAAAGAGCCAATTGCTCCAAAAACCGACCTTTCCACAGCCGGAAACTTCCTCTACATGCTCACGGGCAAAGAGCCTGATGCATTAGACACAAAGTCTTTGGACATTGCTCTCATCCTGCATGCCGATCACGAACTCAATGCTTCCACCTTTGCCGCTCGCGTAGCAGCAGGTACATTGACCGACATGTATTCGGCAATAGTTGCAGCAATAGGTACTTTGGCTGGTCCGCTCCATGGTGGCGCCAACCAAGAAGTTATCAAAATGCTGCTTAAGATTGGCGAAGAATCCAAAGTCGAAGCCTACATCAAGAAGATGCTTGAAGAGCACAAGAAGATATCAGGCTTCGGTCACCGCGTTTACAAAACCGAAGACCCACGTGCGACACACTTGCGCAAGATGTCTGAAGAACTCGGCAAGCGCGAAGGCGATCTGAAACTCTTCAACATGTCCCGCAAGATAGAAGCAATGATTTTGGCTGACAAAGGACTCTACGCAAACGTAGACTTCTACTCCGCTTCGGTCTACTACTTGCTCGGCATTCCAGAGGATCTCTTTACCCCAGTGTTTGCTATGAGCCGAATTTCCGGCTGGACCGCTCACGTACTTGAGCAATACTCAAACAATCGTTTGATTCGTCCACGCGCCGAGTACACAGGACCAAGCAACTTGAACTATGTTCCGGTATCGCAGCGTTAATTCAAATCAAGCGCTAACCCTAAGGGCTAAATAGCTCTTTCCTGATAGGCGAAGTAAACAGCTTCCAGAAAAAGCTCCGGACTTTGTTCGTTCAATTGCGCATCGCCGACCTTTTTCATCAAGTATTCCTTGAGGTCGCGTGCCAAAAGCTGCCTTGCCCCTTTTTCGAGCCTGTTGCGGCGAGCCAGGAAACTAGCCACTATTTGATACTCTTCCGGGTTAAGCCTGCCGGCATCAACGTGTGGCACGAAGTCCTTGGATTCGGCAAAAGTTGCTTCGACAATTATCGGATCAAGGCGCCTTTCCCTTATTACAAGGGTAGCGCCGGCAAAATCGCCAAGGCGTCGTTCTCTTTTATCGAACATGATGAAGAGGACTCCTATAAGGAAAACTCCCACATCAACATTGCGCACTAAATTGCGAATCCAAACGGCACTTGTTTTCACAGGAGCACCATTTTCATCGACCACCCGAATGCGCATTATACGTTTTCCAGGTGTCTGTCCCTGCCAGCGCACTTCAAAGTAAATGAAATAACCCAGCAA
>JAKFVJ010000081.1 GCA_021732245.1 Candidatus Obscuribacterales bacterium
CGCCAGTGCTGTTTTAAGACAATGCATAAGCAATGGCAAAGCAGTGCAATCACATGAGCCGCCGCCTACGCTTGAGCCGAAAGTTGAAGATCCGGTTGCTATTTTGACTGACTTGGTTAAGAAACTAGCAGACACCAGTCGCGTCGGCATGGCAATTTCCGTTTGCAATGCAGCCGCTTATTTGGCCCAGAAGTTACACGGTGACGACAGCAAGCAAGCACGTGAATGCCTTGTTCTTTTGGGAGATATGTATTATTTGAAAGAGGATTACAGAGAATCCGAGACCGCCTACTTAGTCGAGTTGATGAAGGAAATATCCCAGCAAAACGATCTGACTGACTTGGAAAGTATAGATCGCAGCGTATATTTCCTTGCTCAACTAAATGAAGTTCTCAATAATCAAGACCAAGCCGAGTTGTATTACTCGTGGTCCTTAAGATTGAGGGAACGCCTAGATGATCCGGCCCCTGCCAAAGAAGCTAGGAAGAAGCTGGAAAGCGTACTTGCGAATAAAGGAGACATGCCGCAAGCCGCCTCAGTAATTCGTCAAGAAGCTGGACGTGATAATCTATTCCGCTGAGAAGCGGAGTTGCCTACGTGATAACTTGCGATAAGCAAATCATAAAGGGTTTAACTGTAGACGTACTGTCACTTACAAATGACAGCAGAATGTCTGCGAAGATTTTTTCATATGGCGCAACATTAGCTGAGTTGCATGTTCCTGATCGCTTTGGAAGCACCGCCAATGTGGTTCTCGGATTTGATAATCCGGAGCCATATTTTGCAGATCACCCATACTTTGGTTGCATTATTGGACCTGTGGCCAATCGTATTGCCGGAGCGCAGTTCGAACACGATGGTGTCCGTTACCGCCTGGACGCCAATGACGGCAAAAATACCTTGCATGGCGGTGGAGAAGGACTGCATCGAAAAAATTGGCGGATTATTTCAATGAAGGATGACTCCGAGCCGGCAGTAACTCTTAGCTGTCAGAGATCACACCTGGAAGGAGGCTTTCCTGGTACGTTGCTGGTGGAAGTTACTTATGCTTTGACGTCCGACAATCAATTACGAATTGAATATGGAGCGACAACTGATGTAGCAACGCCTGTGAACTTAACTCATCATAGTTATTTCAACTTGAACGGTGCAGGGTGCGGCGACGTCTTAGATCATGAGCTGACGGTCAATGCTGATGAATATACCGTTATCGGACGCGACACTATTCCTACCGGAGAAATTAAGCCAATCGAGGGTACCCCCTTTGATTTTGTGCAGCCGGAACTCATAGGTGCGCGAATTAGCCGGACTGAAAATGGTTATGACCATAACTACGTGCTCAATAAAACTGAGTCCATTTCTATGGCTGCGCGTGTTTATCACCAAGACTCAGGCAGGCTGATGGAGATGTGGACGACTGAGCCTGGTATGCAGTTTTACTCAGGTAATTACCTGGATGGCACAATAAAAGGCAATGGTGGCGCTTATGGTAAACACTCAGGGTTTTGCCTTGAGGCGCAGCACTTCCCCGATGCGGTCAATCAGCCCGGCTTTCCATCGATTATCTTGCAACCGCACACATCTTATCGGCAATTGACTGTTTATCGCTTCGCCTGCGTTAGATAAAATCAGAAGCATTGTAAAGATGCACTTCTTTGGCGGGTTTTACCGCTTGAGGCTGCCAAGATGTTGGTAAATCATAGCCAGGGGGTTTAACTCTCTGGTTGATTACGTAAGGAGGAACCATGAAGAACAGTGCATTGCGCCTAGGCGCAGCCACCTTAGCAGTTATTTCAGGCTTATTATTTACCGTACCGGCTAACGCGCAGTTGATTGCGCCAAACTGGCCTGTACCGACATCACCGTATGAGCAGGCAGCGCTTGCTTTGCAGCGTAAAGTATTTGAGCACTATCAAGCTGGATATTTGAGCGACCTTGAATTTGCTATGTACAACGAAGAAATCTTCTGCGCAATGGATGCTTGCATGTGGAGACGTTTGAGAAATGTTTCTGATGCAATCAACAACAGACGCACCATGAAGAAACTAAAGCTCATTGAAGATCAATATAACTACTCGACACAAATGAGACGTAAGTAGTCGACTTCAATTACTGCCTAAAGTAGCAACCGGAAAATAAACACTTTTGGCGACGCGGTGCCACCAGGCGCCCGTCGCCTTTTGTTCGTCAAAATTAGTGAAGCGATAATCAAAAGTCATCGCCCTTATGTAGTGTGGGGGTTTGTTGGGAAATGGATTTGTTTTGAGCAGCGCAAGAACATCAGGTTGTCCATCCAGCAGCCGTCTGACAAATGCCATAAACCATGGATTACTACCGTAATCAGAAAGCGCGGCAAACCACATTTGCCAATCCAGTCTAGGTTGGAATGGTGCCACAATTGGTGGCGCGCATTTCACGTTGCCTGGCTTGAAGTAAAACTCGTATTCCTTCCAGACATTGCCGTCTTCACTGCCCTCGATGATTATCTCCGGGCGCGATGTGGTCATGATGGCAAATAGTCCGTATCGATTGAATAATTGGTATGGTGCGGCGAAAGCGAGGATTTCGTTGGACTGTTCTCTTAAATAACCAAATGGAGAAACAGTACGTGTGAAGTGGCAGAGTACTATAACCATCAAAAGACCTAGATAGATATAAGATGCTGCGCGCTGAGTCTTTTGAGGTACTTTTTTACTATCGAATTGCTGCGCCTGCTTTCTTATGCTTGCCGGCATTAGTCTTGATATAGCCGCGTCATCCAACAGCGAGAAAATGAGTACAACAGTTAGCAGATTGAAAAAGGCGTAGTTACCGGTCGATGCAATTAGAAACTGCAAGAAAAACATAAGTCCGGCGCCTATTAGTCGAAACCGATAAGGCGCAAATACAAGAAGAGGAACAAGAAGTTCTTCAAAGAAGACAAAACCGCAAGAGAATTGTTGAAACCAAAGCGGTAATTGATTGCCGAACCAAGCTAAAGGCGTGGGCAATGGTTGTGTTTGATAGTGATAGGTAAGCGCTGTCAAATTCTGCCAAGTCTGATCGCCGCTGGCTAATTTGCATAGTCCAGACTCAAACAGTAATCGAAATAAAAGAAGCCTTAGTAG
>JAKFVJ010000308.1 GCA_021732245.1 Candidatus Obscuribacterales bacterium
GAACTCTACAAACAATCGGCAGATCCGCTAAAAGAACCAAGAGATGCAGCCGCCGCTGAACGTTATACCGACCTAGCTTCTTTGTATCAACACAAAGGCAACATGGAAGAAGCACAGAAATATTTTGAAAAGGCCGAAGCAATCCTGGAACAATCGGAAGCTGGTCTCGACAAGCGCGGTAGCGCTTTCAATAAAATGGCGCATTTTTACGAAGCCTCCGGTAATAACGAAAAAGCCGAAAAGTACTACAAAGATGCCCTCGAAGCTCGTGAACAGTATTCCGAAGAAAAAGGACTGTTCGATAACAAGCCTGTTGAAAAACCAGTTGCTGAAACACTAACTGATTATGCCAAGTTTCTCCATAAGGTTGGCAAGGATGAAGCCGCCGACAAACTGGACTCTCGCGCTCATGATATTCTGGACACGCTGAAAGCAGAGTCTGGCAAGTAAACAAGAAGGCGGGCTACGATGTTGAAGATAAACCTGAGCACCCTATCAGGCGCATTAGTTGGCATGGCAATGTGTCTATCGAGTTGCAGTTTGGTACCGGAAAAAGGCTGGATACTGCACCAAACCAGTCCATTTGCGGGCGAACAAATTGCTTACATTTCTCGTGATGGTGTAAAGAGTGTCAATCCGACAATGCACATCACTTGCATCGTTCGCGCAGACAATCCGAAGATTATTTACTTCAACGATCAGACTAAGGTTTATTCCGAACAAACAATTGATGAGTGGAAAGCCAATTTAGCAAAACGCAAAGCAGGCATTGACGGCATCGCCAAAGTGATGGGAGATCCACCACAAAAGACTTTGAAAAAAACTGGTGAGCTGGAAATTGCCGGCATCAAAGCCACCCAATACACTGAAGAAGGTGGCACACCACCACCGGCAAAGCCAGGCGGACTGGGACTGACGCCGACTGCCAAGCAAGACTCGGAATTGTATTTCGCAAACGACATTTCCGTGCCCGAAGCATTTCACCTGGTATCACATAAGTCGATGAGTTTGCCGGAAAACAAGGGCGTGCTTCTTCGCATGGTTGTCACCACTGGTGACGGAGAAAAGGTCACCGCGCTGGATACAACAAGCTTTGAAAGACAAGATCTTCCACCGGATACTTTCGCCGCACCAACAGGCTACAAGCGCGTTAAAAACGACATGGAGGTCTTGATGGGCGAAGGCGCAGGACAAGCCATGGAAAGTCTATTCAACGAATTTGCTAAACCTGAGACGCAAAAGACAACGAAGCAACTCTTCAAAGCCGGCGACTCCGCCGTTGACTACATGGATAGTGTTAATAGCGAGTTGAAGGCGGGCAAAGCTCCGCACAGCAGCGCCCAGTCGAAGAACGCCGCCAAACAATTCATGAAGCAACTAGAACAAATGGGCGTCGACGCCGAGAACGCGGAGAAGTAAATCCTCTTCCCTTTGTCATTCTGAACCCTTCGCTTCGCTCGAGGGCAGGCTGCGCGAAGAATCTGCCGCAGGTTAACTACATTCGTCGTTATACCTACGAACACTGATTAGTTACGGCAGATTCTTCGGGCTAAGCCCTCAGAATGACAAAACGTGGTTATTTCGTTTTATCTATTTCCTGAATCGCGTTGGCTAATGTACGCGCTAATCCAAGTTGTACCAGCTGATCAAACATGCGAACGGTAACAGCATCGTACTTAGCTCCACGCTCGACTAGGTGTTCATCAACATCAGCTAAAAACTTCTTGCCGTTGAACGCGTCGCCAACCTGCAGAAACACAATTGAGACTTCCTTAGGGTGACGCATGCGCTTCGTCCCGGTAATAATCGCATCGGCAACTTCCATTTCCTTATCCGGTCGTCCGTCACTTATAATTGCAATCACGACCGGACGCCTGTTGGGATCTTTATTAGCCAGGTGATGCGCCAACTGCCCAATTAGCGGATTCAATAAATTCGTATTGCCCTTCGGACTCTCCGTCTTAAATATCTTCGCCACCGCAGCCGGGGTGCAATTTTCGTGTACTGTGTACTCCGTCGCAAATGGCACAATCGTCAAATTGTCATGCGCAAAAGGGACAAGTATTCTCGCCAACTGCTCAGACTGCTGCGCGCACCAATCCCAACGGCTTAGGTCACCCGGACAATCCGTCTTTTTCATCGAGCCAGATTCATCTATAAACAGGATGATCTTACGCGTCGACAAAACAGTCGCCGCCGCATTCAACTCAACTGTTTTCACTCCGGCATCGATAGTCACCTCTTTTGCACAAAGAGGCAACGACAAAACTATCGCGAGAGCAAGCCCGAGCTTACTGACCCGAACCGCCAAATGGAACATTGGAGACATTACGGTATTCAATCGCATCCCATATGTGCACACGGTCGCTGGTACAGACTATTACGTAGCGTCCATCAGGACTAAATGCGCCGCCGCGAGCAGTACCTCCAACTGGAATTTTACCAAGTTCGGCGCCATCTGAAATTTGCCACAGTCCGGCCGCACCGCCGGCAATAATTAACATTCGTTTGCAATCGGGGCTGAATACGAGTTGTGAAACTGAACCATTCATCGGTGCCCGTAAAAGCGGTCCGCCATTGGCGCCATTCCAGAGACTGTAACCCTGATTTGTAATTGTGGCGATATAGCGACCATCGCGGCTAATTACGATTGAGCGAATGTAGTCACCTTCGGTCATTTCGCCAAGGAATTCACCGGATGGGACAGCCCAAATCTTCGCATTGCTCGAGCTGGAAACGACAACAATGTTGCCGCTGGGGCTGAAGGCTGCGAAGTTGACATTTGAACCTTGAGGAATGGGGGCGATGCAGACGCCGTTGGTTAGATTCCACAACCAGGCTTGTTTGCCGTAGGCGGTGAAGACGCAGTTATTGTTGGGTGCCATGATGGCGAATGACGAACCGGCAACTTCCGGTTTGGCGGTGAAGTCACCGGCAGTAGTTAGAATCGCGGCTCCCGCGTAGGGATCGCCTTCAAAAGTAGCGGGGCGATTTCCCATGACGACGGAGTTAACGACGTTTACTTGGGCGAGGGCGGGGGCTGCACAGGCAACTGCTGCGGTAAGCGCTAGGCATAGTTTCCTAAATGACTTCATGTGTTTTCC
>JAKFVJ010000444.1 GCA_021732245.1 Candidatus Obscuribacterales bacterium
GCACTTATGCCAATTGGAATGCGCCCAGCAAGGGTAATTGGTTTACAGCAAGCAATGGCCCAGTGCCAGGCAATGGTTCACTTGTGGCGACCAACTATAAAGGTATCGCCGGCAAAGCCAATGACGATCCAAGTATTAGTCTTGCGTTTTTGACTTATGACTGGCTCAAGTCGGTAAGCTTGCGAGCCAATCCGGATGCGCTTGTGAAAGCGCTAAAGGCTGACATCAAGGCATACGCCCTATCCGGCAATAGCAGCCCTAACACGTACACGTCACATAATAATGATTGGGTGCCACCAGCTTATGCGGAGACGGGTCGGGTGAATGGCACAACGACACCGGCGCTGATTATCAGCGAAAGCCAGCATGATCCAACGGGCAGCGATGATCCGCGAAATTTACTTAGGTGGATGGAAAATCAAGACGCCTATCAGCGCCAACAAGCGCGCATGTGGGGATATTTGCCTGCTGATCCGGTAATCGGACCAAGAGCATACATGGGTGTGCTTACGGATGACGGTCGCTATGTGACTATGGACGGCAATCCAGGTACAGACATGTTCCAAATGACTAATGAGATGATGCTGACCAACCAGCGAGCAATAGAGACCTTTAAACATGGCATTCAGGCGTTTGCAAAGCTCTATAACGATGCGACTGGCAAGCCTGGTCCTGTGCCTGATCTAAATACAGAATCTGAATTCAACGAAGCTCTTGAACGTGAAAAGACTAAGGAAGGAGCGCAAGTATTGGCGGATCATCCGCGCTTGGATCATGCATTAAATAATGCTTGCTATGTAAGCGCGACAACAACAGCAATGTACGACAACTTGAAAGCGCTAACAGGCGGCGGTGTCCGTAAAGTCAACGAAAAACACTATGTTGTTATGGGCAGCAACTTTTATCCGATTGGGCGCGCTGCTACGGTGCAAGACCTTCTAACCGACGGTCCAATTTCAACCGGGCAAGATCCAAGTGCACCAGTTGCTGATTGGGGCGTGGCGACTCAAAAGGTTGGCAACGAATTTAAGAGCAAGCTGGAGGTCTTTAAACACGAAGGCGACCCGGCAATCGGGCATCTGGATGACTCGCAGTCCCACATCCTGCAACCGGCTTATGCTCAGAGCGCCAAGCCGAATAACAACTTCAAACTGCTCTTCAAAGTAGATGGTGGCACTATAAAGACCGCCAGAGGAACAGTTTTGCCTAACGGATCAGGCAATATCAAACTCTTCAATGTGCAAACAACACCGTTTGCCAACGTGCCAATTGCCCAGGGACAGGCAAGTTATCAGAACTCGCAAGCGATAATCATCAAAGAGAAAGATGGCAGCACAGTTACCTGGCAGGTGCAGGGACGTGACCTCAATGCCAATGCTTATCCTACCACCACAGGCCCCAATTCACCACCACCAAATCCATCGTCGGCAGCTAAACATTACTCTGCCGCCACAAGCTACGACAAGGCTTGGTGCTCGGATCCCAGCGGTTGCCCGGTCTTAGCTTCAGAGTGGGCAGTAACTTGTCCTGTTGTAAAACCACCGCCGCCACCTCCTCCACCGCCACCACCAGCGGTGCCACCATATACTCCACCACCCAACCCCTGCGCGGGCTCTTATTGGGTGTCCAGGCGCTGGGTATGCGGATATTTTGGCTGGATGCCAATCGAGTGTTGTACGCTGGAGCAATTCAACGGATGCGGACAATTAATTGGATCGGCGCATAGTTAATTAGGTGTTTGCCAGTAGTACTATTTTGTGGTACTATAAGTTCATGCAAAAGAAGCATCGCACAACGCTGGACAGAATCTTTGCCCGTCCAGTAAGCGGATCGATTCGGTGGACGGATGTTGAAGCGCTTTTTATTGCATTAGGTGCCGAAGTTAGTGAGAGAGAAGGGTCACGGATAGGCATATTTCTGTTCAACGAAGTTAGAGTATTCCACCGCCCTCACCCATCACCAGACACAGACAAGGGCGCAATCGTCAGTATAAGGAAATGGCTAGAAAGCCATGGAATCAAGCCATGAAGAACGTAATTGAAATTGATGGACACAAAGCTGTAATCAGTCTCGATCCTGAAATCGGAATGTTCAGAGGAGAATTCTTAGGATTAGCAGGCGGTGCAGATTTTTATGCTACGAGCATCGACAAGCTAGAAGTAGAAGGGCGTAAATCGCTAAAAGTTTTTCTGGCAATGTGCGAAGAGAAGAACATCCAGCCTTTTCGGGAATTTTCGGGTCGTTTCAATGTAAGACTGGCTGCGGAATTACACGAAACAGCGGTGATTGCGGCAGCAGCAGAAAATAAGAGCCTCAATGAGTGGGTAGCAGATGCGATCGAAACAGCAATCCATGAATCTGCATAATGCATACAGTCTAACCGTCGACTATTTGACTTTATCTCTTGTCGCACTATTTACTTGTCGTATTGTTTACTTGTTCTCCTGTGGTATTGTCGCATGTTTGATTCGTGGTGCCATTATTGGTACCATGAAGAGAAATCGGAGCAGAACAAATGAACGTCGATCACTATACATATCGAGTCACGTGGTCACCGGAAGACCATGAATTTGTAGGTTTATGCACTGAATTTCCTTCGCTCTCATGGCTAGATTCCAGTCCAGAACAGGCTCTTAAGGGAATTCGACAAACAGTCAAGGAAGTCGTTGGCGATATGAAATCCAGCGGTGAGTCGATTCCGATACCATTATCCGAAAAGCATTACAGCGGAGAATTTAGAGTTCGAATCCCACCAGAAGTACACCGGTCACTGGCTATGGAAGCAGCGGAACAAGGTATAAGCCTAAACCGGTTGGCAAGCGCTAAACTCGCCGGCAACTAAACTGCGGACAAACTTGAGTAGAGCCACGCTTTCACGGATCCGATAATGTATATTATGTTTCACGGCACAAATTCAAACCCTGAAAGCCTTACCCAGCACAGGTTTCCAGCATTTGGCTTTATATGCCCTTATACGGGGTTTCTGCGAAACGGGTGGGCTAATGGACCCCTATTTTTCTCTTGACTTGCGCCCACAAAAGCAATCACCGAAAATGTTCTAGTGAACTTCAAATTTCTATTCCTGTCCTTAGGTTATTCAGC
>JAKFVJ010000028.1 GCA_021732245.1 Candidatus Obscuribacterales bacterium
TATCTGAGTCCGGGTATTATGCAGTAGATGTGCATTTGAATTATCAATACCGAGCTTTTGGTGTGCCGGGGCTAGGGCTTAAACGTGGCTTAGGGCAAGATCTCGTTATTGCTCCATATGCTACGGCTTTGGCGCTTATGGTGGCACCGGAAGAAGCTTGCCACAATTTGGAGCGTTTATCTGGTGAAGGATTCGTTGGTAAGTATGGATTTTTTGAGGCTATTGATTACACTGCCGCTCGGGTGCCTCGTGGGCAAGACCTTGCCATAGTTAGATCCTTTATGGTGCACCATCAGGGCATGACGCTTTTGTCGCTTGCCTATAGTTTGCTTGATAAACCAATGCAGAAACGATTTGAGTCTGATCCGGCTCTAAGGTCTACGATGCTTCTTTTACAAGAGCGTATTCCGAAGGCAAGTGTGTTCCATTTGCAAACTGTCGAGACATCGGCATTACTCAATATAACCAGTGGTGACGAAGCACCGGTGCGTTACTTCAAAAGTGCCGATACTAAAAACCCGGAAATCCAATTATTATCCAATGGCAAATATCATGTGATGATGACCAATGCCGGAGGCGGTTATAGTCGCTGGAAAGACATGGCTGTGACGCGTTGGCGTGAAGATAGTACTTGTGATAATTGGGGCACGTTCTGTTATATCCAAGATAGGACTAGTGGTGAATTTTGGTCCAGTGCCTATCAACCGACACTTAAGCCGGCCGATAGCTATGAAGCAATATTTTCCGAAGCTCGAGTTGAGTATCGTAGGCGTGATAAGGATATAGACACGCATACGGAAGTTGTTGTTTCGTCGGAAGATGATATCGAAGTTAGGCGTATTCGTTTGACAAACCGCTCGCGGTCGCGCAAGCAAATTGATGTAACCAGTTATGCTGAAGTGGTGCTGGCACTTTCTGTCAACGACGCATCGCATCCGGCTTTCAGCAATTTATTTGTAGAGACGGAAATCATCGAAGACAGCCAGGCAATTCTGTGCCATCGGCGCCCACGTTCCGTGGATGAGCAAATACCGGTGATGTTCCATCTGATGTCTGTTCATGGTGCCGGCAGTGGCATAGTTTCCTACGAGACAGACCGCATGAAGTTTATTGGACGCGGAAGAACATTGGCCAATCCGCAGGCTATGCATGAGAAAAGCCTATCCGGTAGTCAGGGATCCGTGCTTGATCCAATTGTGTCTATTCGCCATCAATTGACGCTAAATCCGGAAGAGTCCATTATCGTCAATATAGTGACAGGCATCGCTGATGACAGAGAATCCTGTCTATCTCTTGTGCAGAAATATCAAGATCGTAGGCTAACAGATCGTGTATTTGATATTGCCTGGACACATAGTCAGGTTGTGTTGCGACAGCTTAATGCCACTGAGTCGGATGGACAGTTGTATGCTCGATTGGCTAATTCAATAATTTATGCCAATTCAAGTTTGCGCGCCGATGCCGGCATCTTAATGAAGAATCGACGAGTGCAAAGTGATCTGTGGGGCTATGCAATATCCGGTGATTTGCCGATTGTTCTTTTGCAAATAAGTGAGCCTGAAAATATTGAGCTTGTTAGGCAGATGGTCCAGGCACATGCTTATTGGCGCCTCAAGGGATTGGCTGCTGATTTGGTTATATGGAATGAAGACCATGCCGGTTATCGCCAGGTCATCCAAGATCAAATTATGGGATTAATAGCCTCTGGTGTTGAAGCCAATTTGATGGACAAACCAGGTGGTATTTTTGTTCGCGCCGGTGAACAAATTTCAGCCGAAGATCGCATCCTTTTTCAAAGTGTGGCGCGCGCAATTATCAAAGACACACGTGGCTCGCTGGCTGAGCAAATAACTCCGCGTAAATCACGGGACAAGCATATACCGCTCTTGCAGCCCACTCGTAGTTATCGTCCCGAGGTAGATGCGGCACCACCTGAGCAACGCAGTGATTTGATCTTGTTTAATGGACTAGGTGGATTTACTTCCGACGGGCGCGAATATGTCATATCTACGGTGCCCGGTAACGTCACACCGGCACCGTGGGTGAATGTTTTAGCCAATCAGTATTTTGGCACTGTTGTTTCGGAAAATGGATTTTCTTATACTTGGTTGGAAAATGCCCATGAATTTCGTCTCACTCCATGGAACAACGATCCTGTAACTGATGCGGCTGGTGAAGCATTCTATATTCGTGATGAGGACACTGGTCACTTCTGGTCGCCTTGCCCGCTACCTGTTCGTGGCTCGGCGCCATATCTGACTCGACACGGCTTTGGCTATTCTGTTTTTGAACATACCCAAGATGGTATTACTTCTGAATTGTGGATATATGTGGCACCGGATGCGCCCGTAAAATTTGCTGCATTGAAGATACGTAATAATTCCGGGCGTTTACGCCGATTATCGGCTACGTCTTACATTGAATGGGTACTAGGCGATTTGCGTCCCAAGACAGCCATGCATGTGGTAACTGAAGTAGACAAAAAGACAGGGGCGCTTTTTGCCCGCAATTCATACAACATAGAATTTGGTGAAAGAGTTGCTTTCCTTGATGTTGATGAATCGACACGTAGTTTGACCGGTGATCGCGCAGAATTCATTGGGCGCAACGGTAATTTGGCTAGCCCGCTGGCGATGTCACGGTTGCGCTTGTCCGGCAAAGTAGGAGCCGGATTGGATCCTTGTGCGGCCATGCAGGTGCCGGTGGAATTGGCGGACGGTCAAGAACGCGAAATTGTATTTAGATTGGGCATTGGGCAAAGCCATGCGGATGCAGTTACCCTTGTTAATCGTTTTCGTGGTGGCATGGCTAAGCGCAAGAGCTTCGATGATTTGTGCCAATATTGGAATCATACTTTAGGCACTGTCAATGTTCAAACTCCAGATCATTCCGTCAATATGCTGGTTAACGGATGGCTTCTCTATCAGACAATAGCCTGCCGTCTTTGGGCTAGAAGTGGTTATTATCAATCAGGCGGAGCCTTTGGTTTCCGCGATCAATTGCAAGATACAATGGCTTTGGTTCATGCAGAGCCGCAACTTTTGCGCAAACAACTTTTGCTCTGCGCATCCAGGCAATTTGTCGAAGGTGATGTGCAGCAC
>JAKFVJ010000443.1 GCA_021732245.1 Candidatus Obscuribacterales bacterium
CAGTTGGACTTCTACAATGCGCTAATTGAGCCTGCTCACGTTGACAGTGTCAGCTATTCTCAATACCCGCCGCATTTTATGGTCATACTTACCTGGTTGCCGTGGTTTCCCCTCAATATTGCTTATCTCATTTGGAATTTTGGTGGGCTTGTTCTTTCGATAATAGCGCTCAGGTTGGTTTGGCGTAAATCAAAGAAGTTGTCTGCCATGGTCTTTGCGCTGGTGGTTTTTTCTATGATTGCTTCACTGTGCGGATTTCGCACTATGTGTTTGGGTCAAACTAGTTGGTTGTATTTGTCTATCGTTAGTTTGTGGTGCTGGTCTCTTTTGAAAAAGAATCAGATGGCCGAAGGAATTGCATTGGCGTTGAGCACTATTAAGTTCCAGTACACTCCATTCATGTTTATTCCGGCATTGGTTGGCTGTCGCAGAAAAACTCTCCTGTCATTTGTTCTTACCGAGTGTCTGATGCTTGCAGTAGCTGGAGTTGTTCTAGGTTGGCCAAATGTCGTAGGTTATTTAGAGGTGCTGCATGGAGCCGAAAACAATATAGGCGTCGACGGTGTGTTCCCTGGGGAAATGGTAAATCTTCGAGGTTTGCTCACTAACATATTGCCTGCTACACCGGCGCTGTATCTAAGTGCGGCTGTTATGTTGGTTGTTTTGGCGGCCAGCTATTTGCGGGCTAGAAATAGTGCTAAATCTGATGCAGACACAAATAATGTGATAGTACTTTGCGTGCTGAGCGCCTTGCTGTTTAGCTTGCACACTCATTTGTATGAGTGGGTTCTTTTAGCTTTGCCGGCCATACTTATGCTTGAGCCGGCAGACTTACCTTCAATTTTACGGCTGCCTATAAGACACGGGCTGAGCCTTTTGCTGCTGCGCCTTTATCCTATATTTGGTTGGCTTGTTCTTTTCTTGCCGGTGCCAATAACTATAAGAACCATGATCTTGTTTGTCTACGGTTTGGTCCTGTGGCTACTAATCTGGCGCAACGGGTGTGCTGATGCAACTGTTGTTTGACTCCAATTGTTGAGAAGACGTATTTTCCTTAAGATGATTGCGACATTTCATTGACATTCATGCGTCTCTACCGTAATGTGCTAGACATATTCATACTTCAGAAGGAGACAGCCTGTGAGCACACAAGCGGCAAGGTCAATGGATCAACTGAAGGACAATGTGCTGACTGACAGCATCGCTATTCTGGACTTTGGCTCACAATATTCGCAGTTGATAGCAAGACGAGTCCGTGAGCTGAACACCTATTCTGAACTTTTACCTTACCACATAACCGCTGAAGAACTGAAACGCCTAAATCCGAAAGGAATTATCCTCTCGGGCGGACCCAATAGTGTTTATGAAGATGGTGCGCCGCACTGTGATCCCAACATTTGGAAATTGGGTGTGCCCGTACTTGGTGTTTGCTACGGCATGCAGCTTATGGCGCATCAGCTAGGTGGGACTGTTAAGCCCGCCGAAGTGAAAGAATTTGGACGCGCCACATTAACAGTTGTCCATCATGGGAATTTGTTTAAAGGCATGAATTCCACAGTTGAAAGCTGGATGAGTCACGGCGACAGCGTAATTAAGTTGCCGGCAGGTTTTGAAATTACAGGGCGCACAATGGCAACTCCTGTCGCGGCGATTGCCGACGAAGAGCGATATTTTTACGGCGTGCAATTCCACCCGGAAGTTGTGCATACAATTGGTGGACAAGACATCATTCGTAATTTTGTTGTAGGTGTCTGTAAAGTCAAAGGCAGCTGGACAATGAAGAAATTTATTGACGAGGCTATTGCAGATGTGCGGGAAAAAGCTGGTGACAAGAAAGTCTTGCTTGCTTTATCCGGCGGTGTCGACAGTTCCACCCTTGCGTTTCTGCTTCATAAAGCTATCGGTGATAATTTGACCTGTATGTTTATCGACCAGGGCTTTATGCGCAAGAATGAGCCGGAATGGTTGGTAGAAACATTCGAGCGTGATTTTAAAATTCACGTTCATTTCATCAAAGCTCGTGATCGCTTTTTGGAAAAACTGGAAGGCGTAACTGATCCGGAAGCAAAGCGTAAAGCCATTGGTGCTGAATTTATTCGCGTATTTGAATCAGAATCGAGCAAGCTTGGACCATTTGACTATTTGGCCCAAGGGACACTATATCCGGATGTTATTGAATCAGCCGGTACAAAGATAGATCCCAAGACTGGCGAACGAGTGGCCGTGAAGATCAAATCACACCACAACGTGGGCGGATTGCCGGAAGACTTGCAATTCAAACTTATCGAACCATTTGCCAAACTGTTTAAAGATGAAGTGCGCAAGGTGGCAATGGAATTAGGTGTCCCTGAAGGTATTCGCGTTCGCCATCCATTTCCGGGACCTGGTCTGGCTATCCGTGTACTCGGCGATGTCACCAAAGAAAGACTGAAAACACTACGCGAAGCAGATTGGATCATCCGCGAAGAAGTTAAAGCCCACGGGCTATATCGCCAAATCTGGCAAGTATTTGGTGTGCTTTTGCCGACAAAATCTGTCGGAGTCATGGGCGACCAACGCACTTATCAAAACCAAATCGTCATACGCGCGGTAACATCCGAAGACGGCATGACCGCCGACTGGGCCCGCTTGCCTTATGACCTTCTAGAAGTAATAAGCCGCCGCATCGTCAACGAAGTCCCCGGCATCAACCGCGTCGTCTACGATATAACATCCAAGCCACCCGCCACCATCGAGTGGGAGTAAATCGGATTGTAGAAGCAGATCGAGCGAAGCCAAGCCTGGCTAGCAAACACGAAGCGAAGCAAGCGCGGCGATTGAGCCGTGCGCCGTGAAGCGCTCATGGAAATGCCGGATGGCTAAGCGAAGGCGAAGCGTAGCGAAGACCGGAGCGCTAAATCAAGTCCCCTCTCCTAAGCCGGTTAAACTGAATTTTCCGGATTTCCAAGTGTCGGCCATCACGAACTTCTGTGCGACTTGCTGAATAGGCGCACCGAGTATCTTGATACTTTCTATATTGGTATTGCCGACTATTTTTTCTGCTAGGCGCAAGTAGAGCATTTTGTGTCGATCGAATCAAAT
>JAKFVJ010000403.1 GCA_021732245.1 Candidatus Obscuribacterales bacterium
TCAACCGCCATTTCATAAGGGGAAGGTGACCGTTGACGAACCGGGCGATGGTGATGGATCTGGTCCCACAATTATTTCGTGGCTTCCTTCTGATCCACAACCTGTGCCTGGAAAACAAAACCCGCCGCACGCTCAGACACCGCAGCCAAGAACTGGAGGTGGGTCTACACTTGACCAAAGTCGTCCAAGTTACCCGAAAAACAACCCGCAGAATCCTGCCTCACCTGATTTTTTGAAACGAGTGCAGGATGCGTACAGCAAATTGCCTAAGTGGGCGAAAGACTTTTTGGATCGGAACCGCTGGAAAATAAGAATTAGCCAGAGAAATAGCGACCCCCAGAATCCCTCTGCGGGGAATGGACCAGCTTGGACTAACCCGAACACCAAAGAGATTCAAATTGGCGAGAAGTATCATAGCCCCTATCCAGGTGCTGGCGATACCGCCAGGGATTATCAGCCGCTTGGTGGTGTTGGACACATCATAAGGCACGAAATTGGCCATCAGATTGAGTTCAGTAAGAGGCTCTCACAAAATCCACGCGTTAGAAACGCTTACAATAATGATGTTCCAATGGTTAGACCGAGCCTTCAATATGTACCGCCCTTAACCGACCCGCGAGACGGACACAACGCCTTTACAAATCCTACAATCTTCCCAGGTGATACGATACCGGCTGGGCGCAGAGAAGCGATAGCTGAACTGATTGGTGACATTATGGGCGGAGAAAAGAATACAGCGATTGAAAAAGCATTTCCACGTACATATCAACTGTTGCAAGGGGTTATTTCTCGGATGAAATAACACTGGTAAGATAGGGATACTAGTAAACGTAAACCGATGAAAAGACAAAGACATCAAAAAATAGTGATAATCGCGACCACAATTTCACTTCAGACAATAGTAGCTGCAATGGGTGTCGATGCAGAACCGGTCTTTGATCCGCTAGGCCCTCCCTTAGACTGGGATGGGATAGCCAAACTACGGGGCAAGCATTACGCGCTAGCCAGACAATATGGACTTGCCGGGAATCATCAGCTTGCTGTAGAAGAGTTTACGAAAGCCATCCAAGAGTACCCTAATGATTCAGAACTATACACAGATAGGGGCTACGCCTTAGCACAAGTGAAGCGATACCACGAGGCGCTCTCAGACGCCGAAACCTATTTTAAATTGGTTAACCAAAAAGTGTCTGATCCTACTGATTTTGCACCTGCATATCGTCTGCGTGCAATCGCCTATGCGGGACTCGGACGCCTGGAAGAGGCGGTGGAAGATTATAAGAGGGCAATAGAATTTGATTCTAATGATTATGAAGCCAAGCGTGAGCTAGCAGAAGTTTATGCTCGCCAAGGTAGGACACAATTAGCGCTGGAACAGTTTTATGCTGTCAGGAAAATTTACTCCCAGTGGAACAAAAATTTGATTTTCCAGGACAAGCAAAGATTGTTGATTACCGAAGTCGACCACCACATCAAGGAACTAGAGTCCAAGAAGTAGTAAACCGCCATGCTAAAGCGCAACCCAATCATTCAAGCAATCACCTGTCTCATATCCATGGTGGCAGTCCAACAGTCTGCGGTAGCTGACGAAATGGGCGACGTTTCTCACAAGAACGTAGACCAGCAGACAGGTTCGTCAGATGAAAGCAATGAGCCAAAAGCAGCGCTCATCACTTCACGCAAGAAAGATACATGGATCAACTGTTCCTTTGGTCAAGTAAGGATTAAGAAAGGTTCCGTGGTTTGCGCGTTTGATTATGGACGTGATTTAGTTATCTACAATCTCGACTCAAAGCAAGGTTGGGTAAATGTTTTGCTGCCGACCAATCAGTCAATTCCGGTTGAGGTAGGGCAGGAGCTATTGTTGACGCGAGCAACGAAGGGATCATTTGAAGAGATACACCCACCTACACAGATCAGCTATCGCAAACCAAGCGAAGTCCAAGTGAGAGCCGGCATCAGAGGATTCATCGCAGAGTTTTCCGTTGCGTCAGCAATGTCAGCGCTGCCGCCCTTGCGTGCGAAATTACATTCCACTGCAAGCAAAGACAAAGAAATTGCGCAGTCCGTGCTGAAGAGTGGCTCGATACTACAAGTCGTGACTGGTTCTCACGGTCCTTACACACCACAAAAGTAATCAATTATCTTGTCTGATGCATAGGACAGCCCGCTTCCGGATAGGGAAGTTCCGGCAATTTGCCTTGTCGCTCCAGCTTCAAGAGTTCTGCTAGCTTGTCACGCTGCGGTGCTGTCAATACTTCCCTAAACTCCGGCACAAACTTCGTTTCTTCAATTCGTGCAAGACCGGCTGCTTTGTCAATTTCATTTTGAATCCGCATGAGCGAGTCGCTGGTGGAATCAGGTTGTTTATACAAAGCAATGAGATCTGCTCCGAGCTGTATCATTTGCTTGCGCGCCTGGTTGGTCGTATTCTCTCTTTGGCAATGCATATGCATTAGCTTTTCGTCTTGAGCGCCGCTTACATTCACGGCTTTGAACATATCCCCTCTGTGGCAGTTATACAGCTTGTTTTGCTGGTTCCATGTAAGCGCACTTCTAAGCTTCAGTTTCAATTTCAGCTCCTCATTGGCCTTTAGTGTTTCCAAAGCGCTTATCTGTCCTTGTTTAGCAAAGAGAGCCTTCTCATCTACGGTTGGATTTGCGAGAAGAAGTTCCTTTTCGAATTGAAGCTGCGCCAGGGTTTTGTCTTCCTTTTCTTTTGTCTGACCATACGCATCAAGAATAGATTCCATCTGCTTGCGCTGTCCATCAGTCAGGGCAATGCCGCGAAACATGGTGTCAATGTCTGCTAGAAATAGGCTCCGGAGTTGAGAGCGGCTCAAAACTGCGCGAATTTGGACAGCGCTTTCTACGGCGACAATATCCAGAGAGGTCTCTACTCGGTTGATTTCATCTTGTTTGGCAATTACAGCGGCTTTGTCTGGAGAAGGTTTTCCGAATTCGTCGGTCAGCTCGCGCATCAGCTTAGTAATTTGGTCTTGAAAATTTGTCTTGGTCTGATTGTAAGCGGAGTAGAGAAAAACAATTTTGCGCCATTGCTCATCTGTCATTT
>JAKFVJ010000381.1 GCA_021732245.1 Candidatus Obscuribacterales bacterium
TATGTAATTGATTATCCGACTGATCCGGCTTTGCGCAGTTCAGCTTGGACTTGAATGGCATGGATGAGTTGGTTGGGTCCACAATAGCCAAGCTCAAGCAGAATTTGACCTAGCGGCTTTTGCTCTTTGCCTGCGGCTACATCCTGCGTCTGGATATTTAGAGCTTCGTCCAGCTGATAAATTGTGATGTAACCCAACTGGACCAAAATTTGACCAAGCAAGGTTTTGCTTGATTCAGGCGGTCTGGCATTTTTGGAAGATCCGGTTGTCATATTTTTGGCTTTCTTTATGGATTAAGACCGCTGGACACACCCGAAGGTGACAACTTATGGCTGCTGGGTTTCCCCCCTGACCAGGTTCGTTGGTCCTCGCCGTGCCCAACGATCTGTATCATTATAGATCATCAGGAAGTTCCCAATAGGTTCAAAAACCTAAAAGTTTAGGCGTACGCGCATTGCATGTGCGTTGCCCTGTGCAGCAAAACGCAAGAAAGTGACACCAAAAGCGGTATCACTTGCGATAAAAGCACAGCAGGCGCATGCATACCGGCAACAAGAGCCTGTCTATGCCACGGTCGTATCCCCCATTCGAGGTATACGACCGAGAAATTTTGACTTTTCGAGCAAATTTTATCGGCGAAGCTCCGAATTAGAGTCCGCTAATCCTTGACATCTGATATGATTTTAGGGGGGTTGTTCGAGCTGAAACAACAAAAATTGGTCGGTCCTGTCCCTTGATTCAGGACCTGGGTGGTAACCATGGCCAAATGTTCGCCGAAGCAGGAACGTACAAGTGTAAAAGTATCCAATGCCTATGCAATGGCAATTTTGGAAGCTTCACCAGTTTGCATGTTCTACTGTAATGATAGCGGTCACTGTTTGTATGTGAATCCCGCCTATCAAAAGCTGACTGGTTTTGAAATTGAAGACGGATGCAGTTGGGAAGACGTCTTGCATGCAGAAGATCGCGCGCGCGTCGTTACTGAATGGAAATTAGCGTGTGCTGTTGGTGCACCGTTTGAAAATACTTGTCGATTTGTTTGCAGTGATGAATCCATTGTATGGGTCAAGGTAACTGCCAAGAAAGTGACACAAGGTGACTTAAGCGGCTACGTCGGCACTGTTGAAAATGTCACAGCTGTTAAGGATGGCGAACTAACCAAAATGAATGTCTGGCGTTTGGAGCGCCTCGAAGAATTTGTAGCAACATTGGTTCACGATTTGAAAGTGCCGCTGGTGGGCGCTGAACGTGTATTGGAAATGTTGGTAAATAGATCAATGGGCGATTTGAACTCGCGGCAATTAGATGCAATTGCTCTTTTGAAAGCCGGCAATAATCACAAATTGAGCATGATTCAAAAACTGCTTGATGTTTATCTTTTGGAATCAGGACAACAAGAATTTCAATTTGAAATATTGAATGTGCGTACTGTTATTAGTGACAGCATTATTGATTCGGCAAAAATGGCTGAGCAGAAAAATATTCGACTGGAGTTTGATTGCGGAACCAATTTGCATAATGTTGTTGCCGACAGAAAAGCCATTGCTGAAGTGATGAATAATTTACTGCACAATGCTTTGACCTATTCGCCAGAAGGAGGGCTGGTGCAGATTCAGGCGCAGAATAATCATAAGTATGTTGTGGTTCGCGTTGTCGACACAGGCCCTGGAATATCGCCTGAAGATCAAGCGTATTTGTTCTACCACTTTGCGCAAGGTCAAAGTGGCGGTCATTACGTGGCAAACACCGGCTTCGGGCTCTATATCAGCCGACTAATAGTAGAAGCACACGGCGGCACAATCAGCTGCCGCAGCGAAGAAGGACTAGGCTCCGTCTTTACGGTCATGCTTCCGTTCGAAGCGAAGAAGTAGAGTCGTCTGTCCGATTCACTATACCGTCATTCTGAGCAAAGCGAAGAATCTCGCATGTTAAAGACGTGAGATTCTTCGGGCTGAAGCCCTCAGAATGACTACTCCCCAGACGCGACGTCAGGGCCGCCTTCGGACATGCCGTCTAAATTGTTGAAGCGCAAGAGTTCTCTGCGCCATTCAAGATCAGCTTGGGCTTCTTTGAGCAGTCCTTCTAAACCTTGGTAATCGGCGAAGGACAAATCAACAGCAACACCAATATCAAATGTCAGTTTGACACGTTCGTATGTCGGCGTGCATGCCAGACAGGCCATATGTTCCGGCCCACAAATTTCAAACATGCGATTCTCATCGCTTTGCACAGGATCTTTGCGCCAATTGATATAGTCGCCAAATTCCTCATCTTCCATGCTCTGTTGAACAAGTAAGACTAAAGCTTGATACTGCTGCTGGTTTAAGTAAATGGTTATTTCCTGCCTGCGCAAATCTAAAGCAACTTCACCGTTTTCCTTGTCCAGATACAAGTCGGCAAATGCGTTAGCAAAACTAATTTGGTAGGCGGTACTCGTTTTCATCAATTCCCTCTGTGCGCAGCGTGCTTAGGACAGCCAGGTGGCTACGTCCTTAGCATGATAGGTGATTATAATGTCGGCCCCAGCGCGAAAAATGCCGGTTAGAGTCTCCAAAACAACCCTTCTTTCGTCTATCCAGCCGTTGGCCGCAGCTGCCTTAATCATGGAGTATTCTCCTGAGACATTATATGCCGCAATTGGCAGGTTGGTTATCATTCTAGCTCTTGCGATGACATCTAGATAGGCCAGAGCTGGTTTAACCATGACGATATCGGCACCCTCGGCTACATCCAGCTCGATTTCCCGGATTGCTTCCCGACTGTTGGCAGGGTCCATCTGATAGGATGTGCGGTCGCCAAAGCGCGGGGCTGATTCGGCAGCTTCACGGAATGGTCCGTAAAAGCCCGAAGCGAACTTGGCACTGTAAGCCATTATTGGGATGTTTTCAAAACCGTTTTCGTCTAAGCCTTTGCGTATTGCCCCTATTCTTCCGTCCATCATGTCCGACGGCGCAATTATGTCGGCTCCTGCCTGAGCCTGTGAGATAGCGGCTTTCACCAAGATTTTTACGCTCTCGTCATTGTCGACGCTGTCGCCGTCGACAATGACGAGAGC
>JAKFVJ010000380.1 GCA_021732245.1 Candidatus Obscuribacterales bacterium
ACCGAAGATGCCGAGGACGATTGGAATAATGCGAGAGCTGGGGTGATGAATCACGAAGTAGGCTGTAGCGCTAGCCACGATAATCATCAGAATCGCAAAGATAAACGTGTATTTGCGCGCCACGGCAACCGTCTTTGCATCGTCCTGGACTTTCTGCGAAGGTTGGTAAAAATCACGGGTGTAACTCGTTGCAAGCGCATTTAATGCGGCGCTGAGAGAACCCATGCATGTGGCGAAGATCCCCGCAACCAGAAGACCTCGCAGACCAACGGGCATCTTAGTCAAAATGAAGTATGCAAATACTTCTGTATTTTTCTGAGGTAGTGAAGGATCGGGATTTATCTGGTAGTAAAGGTGCAGCAGAATACCAATTGTCAGAAAAATAAATCCGATCGGCAGGTCGGCCAGTCCGGACAAAACTAGAGAAAGCCGGCTCTTTTTATAATCGGTTGCTGTTAGCATGCGTTGGACCATGTCTTGATCGGTGCCGTGAGTGGCAAGCGTGGTAAACGTTGACCCGATCAACGCCGCGTAAAGAGTGTACTCAGATGACAGAATGGTTTTGATGTTTTGCCAGAGTGGCGCACCGTCAGTGGTGCCAAGTGTGATGAACGGAATATTGTGTGTTCGGTAGAATTCGCTGACGGCTCCCATGCCGCCTATGTTTTGGATGAGGACAGCAATTGCAGCAAGCGCACCGCCGAACATGACCGTTGATTGAATGCAATCAGTCCATACCACAGCTTTAATTCCACCGACGGACGTGTAGAGCGCCGTCACTAACGTGATGAAGATGATTGAACTCAGATAAACTGCGAGCTGCTGACCAGCGGTCGGGTGTGAGCCTGTCAGCAACACAAAACCGACCGCAAGAACAATAGCTGCTACATACAGCCTTGCACCGGATGCCAGTACGCGTGTAACAAGGAATGTGGCAGAGGCTGCTGTTCGAGTACCTTCACCGAAGCGCACATTCAAGAACTCGTAAACCGAATAAACGTTGTAATCGAAGAATGGTTTGATGAACAGGTAGGCAACTATGATTCGTCCGATCACGGTGCCGATAGCTATTTGTAGGTACGTATAGCTAACTAAGCCGTAGCCTTCCCCTGGTGCCCCTAGAAATGTGGCAGCGCTCGTTTCTGCGGCAATGATTGAGGCTAGCACCGCCCACCATGGAATTGACCGTCCCCCCAGCGAGAAGTCTTCCAAATTATTTTCGCGTTCGCCAAATTTTAGGCCGACATAGATAACGCTCACAAAGTAAAGCGCAATGACGGCCAGGTCGATGAAGAAGAAAAGGTCTAAACTCATTGCGGAACGCCAGCGAAGATACTAGCGCACTACGTTAGCACGAACAGCTGCCAACAATGCCGCAATAAAAATTAGAAGTGCTAGTCAAGTTTTCGAACTTGAAGCGGATGCGGGGTCCGCTTAGCTTAGGCGTTCTTTTTGAAGTTTGAGCTTGTGCGGCGTGACTTGAGCACGTTTCCAACATCAATAGATTGTACCTTCGGTGAAGGTTCCCCACCCAGGCTCATGCTGAAGAACTCAGTGATGTATCTGCGCAGCATGTGGCCCATTATCGGTTTTTCCAGGTATCCGATCATGCCGGCTGCTTCGCATTGTTCGCGACTAGCACCAGCTGTGATGGCAACTATCGGGGGGACCGTTCTTTCAGATGCTCGAGCGCGCTCAATTATCTGTCTTGTTGCTTCGAGGCCAGTCATGATTGGCATGTAAACGTCCATCATAATTAGATCGTAGTTGCCTGCCAGGGCACATCTGACCGCCTCAGCGCCGTTGTTCGCGATATCAACTTCAAAGCCCATTGAAATCAGTTCAGCTTTCAATATTGCGCAGGTAGGCAAGCTGTCGTCGGCTACTAATACTCTTCGTGCAGCGTTCATGTGTGAACTCCTAATTCCAGAAAGCATTGACGCTTTTTGTCGCCATTCTTTGTGAATTGACGCGACGACCCTGGGCACGGTTCCCCTATGCATCAAATTTAATATTTGCCCAATGCCTGATTATTTGGGCATTTCGTAGTTCTTCTTGTGGCCTTTAGACCAAGTAGACAATCTGCTGAAACGTACTTCTGGCGCTTTCGAAGCGCTTTTTACCGATCTGTTAGGGATGCTTGTCTCTTTTAAGAGCCACGCAAAGCCGTTTCTCACGAATTTCCATATATAGGACGCGACGTTGCCGACGGCTGATAAAGGATCGAAGTCGGCCGGATGCCGTGATCCCCGGGCGCGATGCGTATGTGCACGTCGGCACGCTGTCGTTATGGGTAGAGTCCGCGTAATCTTCTGGCTTCGTGCAATCTCTCCACCGCAATCGAAATTGCTGATGTACGCAGATCGGTTTTCTTTTCCTTGGCTCGTTGGAACATCTTGTCACAGGCTTTGGTTGCGAGCTTGTCTAGCCGCTCATAAACTTCCTGCTCGGTCCAAAGCAAACGCATAAGACCTTGAACCCATTCAAAGTATCCAGCGGTAACACCAGCTGCGTTTGCCACTATATCTGGGACTACCAGGATGCCGTTGCTTGCAAGGATGTTGTCTGCATCCAGAGTAACGGGAGCGTTTGCGCCTTCCACCAAAATCTTGCATTTAAGTTTGGATGCATTTCCTGCATGAACGACATGTGGTATCGCGCATGGTGCAAGGATGTCGCACTCAAGTTCAAGCAACTCTTCGTTCGTTACCTGGTGACCTTCGGAGAACCCGTTAACACTGCCTGTCTTTGCTACATGTTCGTGTAACTTTTTCAGGTTTAGTCCGTCCTTGTTATATGTGCCACCCTGGCTGGACGACACGCCAATAACGTGGAATCCTGCTGCAGCCAAGCTATCAGCCACAACAGAACCGACCTGTCCTAATCCTTGAATTACAACCGTGGGTGCTTTTGACGTCAGGTTTTCATGTTCAGCTGCTTTTCGGGCGCAAAAGGCAACCCCGTGACCGGTCGCTTCCAGCATTCCTAATGAGCCACCAATCGACCGAGGTTTTCCAGTCACAATCGACGGCACGGTATGACAGACATTGACGCT
>JAKFVJ010000447.1 GCA_021732245.1 Candidatus Obscuribacterales bacterium
TGGCCGCTTGAGTCACAACTTATCCATACTATGCGAACAAAGTGTACAGAAATTTTAGAAACGTGCCAAAATACACACATAGAGGAGGGCGCTGATGGACGATCGTAAGCGCATTTATGAGCTGGCGAGGCAAATGAACCTGTCAAATCAGGTCATAATCGACGCTTTGCGCGAACTCGGTTATGACATAAAGAGCCATTCCAGCACAGTAGACAAGCAAGCCATCGGCTTGCTTATAGCGCATCTTGGAAAGAAAAAGGACGCGCCGAAGGCTGCCGGAAAAACTTCGACAGCGACGACTCCAGGTGCTCCCGGAGCTGCAAAGCCTGCGGCGAAAGCAGCAGCCCCTACGCCACCGCCTGTGAAACCCAGAGTTCTCAACAGATATCGCCCGACACCGATTAACCCAGTCGAACCAGTTGCAGAGCCAGCTCCAGCGGCAGCAGCAGCTGAAACGACAAATCAGCCGCTCGGCAAAAATGCTCCCGCTCAACAACCAGGCAAGGGGCAGCAAGCATCCGCAACCGCAACGCTACCCGTTGTCAATCCGCCCCTTGAGCAAACACCCGAGGTGCCGGAGGCTGCTCCAGCTCCACAAATAGTAGAGCCCGAAGGGAAAGAAAAGGGTGGAAAAACAGCTCCGGCCGCTATCGAGCCAGAGCCGACGCAAGAGTCTTCAGAACCGTCCGGAAAGTCAGAGCCTACAACCGACAAAGCCTCCGACAAGAAGTCCGGTGAAAAAGAAAAGCCAGCAGAGGCGAAAGGTAAAGGAACTAAGACTCCCGAACCTACTGAAAGAGTAAGAGACGAAGAAAAAGAAGAGGCACGTGATAAAAAACAAGACGAAGAAGACGTTCCAAGCGAACAGTCAAAAACAATACAGGCGATCCGCCCGATGACACCATCAGTTCCAATCAGAATTGCGGCGCCGTCATTCCGTGCCACACCACCAAGACCACCGAAGCACCGCGGCGGAACAGCCGATCGCCATGCTCCGAAGAGAGAAGAAAAACTCAAACCACAAGAAGTTGCTCCGGAAGTTCCGAAAGAAATTGCGCTCACTTCTTCAATCACTGTAAAAGAACTTGCTGAAAAAATGCAAGTTACGGAAACAGACATCATCAAGCGTTTGATGGTCAAAGGTTTCATGCGCACCATCAACCAGATGGTTGAGCTCGAACTAGCACGCGAATTAGCTGCAGAAATGGGTTACGAGCTGCAAAGCTTGGAAGACATCAAACTCGAAGAAGCTCTCAAAGAAGAAGAGAAGAAAGAGGAAGAGCGCAAAGCTGCCGACAATCTCACCGATGATGAGAAGGCCGCGCTTGTCGGAAGACCGCCCGTTGTCACCATCATGGGTCACGTCGACCACGGTAAGACAAGCTTGCTGGATGCAATCAGGCAAACGAAATTCTTACTTACCGACGCCGAACACGGTGGTATCACTCAGCACATCGGTGCATATCACGTTGAAGTTAGCGGTGAAGATGGTCAACTAAGACAAGTGGTCTTCCTCGATACTCCTGGTCACGAAGCATTTACTGCGATGCGTGCCCGTGGTGCTCGTTGTACTGATATCGCGATTCTAGTAGTAGCTGCCGATGACGGCGTTATGCCTCAGACGATTGAAGCTATCGACCACGCAAAAGCGGCCGGCGTACCTATCATCGTAGCTGTAAATAAAGTCGACAAAGCTGGAGCCGATCCAGATCGCGTTCTCAGCCAATTAATGGAACATGGATTGTTGCCGGACAGATTCGGCGGCGATACGGTTACCGTCAACGTTTCCGCAAAGAAGAAAACTGGACTCGATGAATTGCTGGAGATGATCTTGCTTGTCGCAGACATGCAAGACCTCAAAGCGAATCCGGAGCGCCCAGCAACGGGTGTAATAGTCGAAGCCGAGTTACATAGAGGAAAGGGCGCAGTCGCAACAGCGCTTGTTCAAAACGGAACGTTACGCATGGGCGATATCATCGTCGCAGGAAGCGTATTTGGTCGAGTTCGTGCTTTGTTGGACGATCGCGGGCAGCAAGTTCGCGCTGCCGGTCCTTCCATGCCAGTGGAAGTACTTGGATTGCCTGAGGTTCCATCTGCAGGCGACAAGTTCGAAGTTGTAACCGACCAGCAAATCGCCAAACAAATGGTGGAAGAGCGCAAACTTGTCGAAATTGAACGCAAGACACATCGAGTCACACTCGAATCCTTGCATGATCTGGTCGAACAAGGCGAAGTCCACGATTTGAACATCATTGTTAAAGCAGACGTGCTCGGTACGGCAGAAGCTATCGCCGATCAAGTTCGCAAACTTTCGACCAAGGAAGTAAACGTTCGGGTTCTGCGAGCTGCAACCGGTGACATATCTGAGAACGATGTGAACCTGGCCACATCATCTAATGCAATCGTTATTGGTTTCAACGTTCAACCTGATACTAATGCGACCCGCGCCGCAGAAGGTGTCGGTGTCGACATCCGAACGTACAACATCATATATGAAATCATCGATAACTTAGAACTCGCCATTCAGGGCTTGCTGCAACCAATCAAGCAAGAAGTTCAGATTGGCAGTGCCGAAGTACGACAAGTCTTCAAGCTCGGAAAGAATCAAGTTATTGCCGGCTGCTATGTAATTAGCGGTAAAATTCAAAGAAACGGCATAGCAAGAGTTGTCCGTGAAGACAAACAAATCTTCGAAGGCAAAATCGATACTCTGCGTCGCTTCAAAGATGACGTCAGAGAAGTCGCACAAGGCTTCGAGTGCGGCATGAGCCTCGAAAGATTCAACGATATCATCGAAGGCGATATCATCAATGTTCACATCATCCAAGAAGTGAAGCGCGAAATCACAAGATAGTCGGCGCCAGACCTTCTTATTGGAGGAGGTATCCATCATGTCTACTCCCCGTCATTTGATGGTGGCTCAATCAATCAAGCGAGAGCTTGCAGAAATGATTTTGCGCGGCATTAAAGATGAGCGTATAAGCGGCATCGTTTCAATCACCGATGTCGAATGTTCCGCCGACTGCCGTCGTGCAAAGAT
>JAKFVJ010000311.1 GCA_021732245.1 Candidatus Obscuribacterales bacterium
ATGGTGCACGTAAGGGTCTTGTAGATACAGCTCTGAAAACAGCCGACTCCGGTTATCTAACCAGACGTCTGGTTGACGTTGCTCAAGACGTTATTGTCCGCGATCTCGATTGCGGCACAACACGCTCCGTAGCAATGCAGGCAATAATGGAAGGCGATAAAGTTATCGTCGGCTTGTCCGAGCGCGCCTTCGGTAGAACTTCTTTTGACGACGTAGTTAGCCCTGATGGTGAAGTTATCGTCCGCAAGGGTGAACTCATCGACCGAAAAGCAGCAGCAGCTCTCGATAAAGCAAAAATCAGAAGCATTCCAGTGCGTTCGCCTCTTGGTTGCATAAGCCAATTCGGCGTCTGCCAGAAGTGCTATGGCTGGTCACTCACAACCAACAAGAACGTCGATGTTGGCGAAGCAATTGGTATCATTGCCGCTCAGTCAATTGGTGAACCTGGAACACAGCTCACAATGAGAACGTTCCACACCGGTGGTGCCGTGGCAGGTGGTAGCAGCCGTATTCAGATAAAGGCCCCAATGACCGGTGAAGTCTCCTACAAGATTCCGACCCGTTCAGTACGTACAGCATACGGTGATCAAGTTGAACAAGCTACTCGTGACGGCGCTATTAAAGTTGGCGGCGGCAAGAGAGATGAATCATTCAACTTGCCTGCAGGCGCTCTCATCATGGTTGCCTCCGGTACCGAAGTACAGCAAGGACAGGTTATTGCCGAACACGAAGCAGTTGGTGCTAAGAAAAACTTGACCGAAAAGGCGAGCAAAGATATCACAGCTGATATCTCCGGTCGTGTTTCATTCCAAGGCTTCCAGGCTGATGAAAAACGTGACCGTCAAGGCAACATCTCCCGCACAGCGAACCGTGCCGGTATCATCTGGGTACTGGAAGGTGACGTATACAACTTGCCTTCAGGCGCCCGTGTTGTCGTCAAAGACGGACAAGACGTGGTTCCAGGCGATGTTCTGGCTGAAATCACAATCTCGTCCGAGCATGGCGGTGAAGTACGCTTTGGTACAGATCTGAAAACGCAAAACGTCAAGCAAGGCAAGAAAACAGTTGCCAAACTTGTTGAAGGCAAGGAAATAAACGTCGTCATCGCTTCAGTCGGTGCAGCTAACGCCAAGCTCGAACTCGGCAAGCAAAGCAGCGCATGGAAAGTGCAGAAGACAAAAGAATCCTTCACCATCAAAGTAGTGCATGACGAAACAGTAGAAAACGGCAAGATTGTAGCTGAACTCGTAGACGACGGCGTCAATGCTGTTACCTGCGGCGGCGAAGTTATCTACGACGGAGTTGAAACAGACGATCGTCGTGTTGTAACCAAACCTGGTCGCTTACTCTTTATCCCTGAAGAGACACACTTCCTCTCAAAGGATGCTTCCTTGAAGATGGTTGACTCCGGTGACATCGTCGCTGCCGGTCAGGAAGTCGTCAAAGACGTCTTCGCCCACATGGACGGCGTTGCTGAAATAGTAGCCGACAACGACATCATCCACGAAGTAATTATTCGTCCGGGAGACATCGTTCCGATAGCCGATCCTTCCGAATTGAAAGTTAGAGACGGTGAAATCGTCGACGTTGGCGTTGAGTTCCTCGAGGGACAAAAGACCAAGAAGCGTCAGATGATTACTCTCCTCGAGCGCGAAGATGGCTCCAGCTTTGTTCTAGTTCGTCCAGTAGACGAATACTGGATTGAACCAAGAGAAACCAAATTCAAGCACAAAGCTACTGATGAGAAAATTAGCTTGAGAAGCGTCACTCAGCTCTTGTTCCGTGATCGCGAGAAAGTGCGCAACCTGCAAGGTGCAGCGTTGACCCGTACATCGCTCGTTCTGCAAATGCAAGGTCAATTGCAAGGACTCAAAGGAACAGTTGAAGTTGAAAACGACGATCTCCATATTGTCGTCAAAGAAAACATCCTCTTGAGACGCGACAGCGAATTCAACGTCACATTGTTGGCTGTTGAAGATCGTCAGGAAATTCCTGCAGGCGGCGCCATTGCCACCACGCAAGTGTTGACCAAAACACCAGCGCGCGTGCAATTGTCTAAGTCTGACGAACGTCGTGTTCTTCTCATCACAGAAGAACAGCAAATTCACGAAAAAGTGAAGGGTGCTCCAACTGTTAAAGTTGGTGATCTCTTGCGCAACGAGGACACAATCGCTAAGGGCTCCACAGCCAGCCATTCCGGTCAGGTTGTAGCCGTTGAGTCTGGAGAAGTGACTATCCGTAAAGGACGTCCTTACCTCATCTCCGGTAACACACAACTGCAAACAGATGATGGTCAGCTGGTGCAGCGTGGTGACTTGCTTGCAACACTTATCTTCGAAAGACAGAAGACAGGCGACATCGTACAGGGTCTACCAAGAGTTGAAGAACTTCTGGAAGCTCGTAAGCCGAAAGAATCAGCGATCTTGGCTGAGCGTGCCGGTCGTGCCCGTGTTGTCACCGAAGATGACATCACCCGCTTGATTGTCAGCTATCCGGAAGGCGGCGAAGAAGAGATAGTCATACCGTCAGGATTGAACATCATTGTCGAAGACGGTGAAGACATCACAGTAGGTAAGGCACTCACAGACGGTCCACCAAATCCACACGATATCGTGCGCTTGGTCAATATTGAAGCTGCGCAGAAATTCCTCGTGGATGAAGTACAGTCCGTCTACCGTTCACAGGGTGTAGACATCGCTGACAAACACATTGAAGTGATTGTCAGACAGATGACACGCAAAGTGCGCGTTGACGAGCCAGGCGAAACAATCTTGCTGCCGGGTGAATTGCTTGAGCGTTATGACGCCGAACAAGAAAACGCCAAGGCGCAGGCTGCCGGTATCAGAGAAGCAAGCTGGCAACCAGTACTTCTCGGTATCACCAAAGCCAGCTTGAACACAGAAAGCTTCATCTCTGCTGCTTCCTTCCAGGAAACAACAAGAATTCTCACAGAAGCTGCTGTAGAAGGTAAGAAAGATTGGCTACGTGGCTTGAAGGAAAACGTGATCATCGGTCGCTTG
>JAKFVJ010000032.1 GCA_021732245.1 Candidatus Obscuribacterales bacterium
AGCTAGCGACGACCCAAATGCTTAACAAGTCGATACACGGTGTGTCCTGCGCGCTGCGAGGTCGGCATAACCAAACCCTCTTTAATTGCCTGTGCCAACATCGGTCGCAAAGTGCGAATCTTCTTGAGTTGGCGTGTGCCACCGGCCATTTCCGGCAGCGTCATGCCTAATGGATTCTTGTCCAACAACTTGACTACCTTATTTTCAGCCGGAGTAGAGGTCATTGCCTTCTTTTTGTCGGCAACTTTGATCTCTTCATCTTCGGCATCGAAAGACATTTTTTGTCCTCAAGAATAGTTACGGTTTTAGTGCATATTCGACAGCCAACAAATTCTAATTGATAAAATCCAAAGTTAGTGAAATAAATTGGGAATCCGGGCTACTTCTGGCAAATCTGTTTACAACAGGTAGCCAATTTGCCATCCGAGGTTAATTGTGAGCATCGGCTCTTTCGTCTTAATGTTGCACAGCCACCTGCCGTTTTACCGGAAGGCAGGCATGTGGCCATTCGGCGAAGAAAACTTTTACGAATGCGTTGCTGAATGTTACGTACCAATCCTCAACATCGTGGACGAACTGTGGCAGGAAGGCATCCCGGCGAAATTAACCATAGGCATTACACCAATTCTTGCCGAGCAAATGGCCGACGAGCACTTGGCCCACGGCTTCATCAAATACATCAATCTGCGCATTAAAGCAGCAGAGAAAGACGAAGCTCGTTTTAGCCCACGTGGTGAATCACCAAATCCAACTCTTCTTCAGTTGGCTCGCTTTAATCTCAGCTGGTTTCAAAAAACTCTTGATGATTATCAAAACAAATACGGCAAAAACCTTATTGCTGCTTTTGCAAAATTTCAAAAGTTAGGCGCAATCGAAATTACAACATCAGCTGCCACGCACGGCTTCTCGCCATTGCTCTACACAGACTCATCGTTACGCTGCCAGTTTAAGGTCGGTGTTGATTCTTACAAGAGACATTTTGGTCAGGCACCAAAAGGTATTTGGTTGCCCGAGTGCGCGTATCGTCCTGCTACTGAAGAACGTGCGGGATTAGAGAAATGGCTGCACGAATTTGGCTTGAAATACTTTTTCACCGAGTCATTCGTCATTGAGGGCGGTAAGACTGTCGAGGTGCGCAAAGACTTTGGACCTTACGGCTCCATTCAGTATTTGCCTGTCTCCGGTAGACCAGCCACCGGACTTACAACGCACGAAGCTTACTGGTTGAAAGAATATCCGGTTGCAGTAATGGGCCGTCACGAACAAGCCGGCTATCAGGTTTGGTCAGCCGAACACGGCTATCCAGGCGACGCCAATTATCGCGAATTCCACAAGAAAGACGATCAATCCGGTTTGCACTACTGGCGTCTTACTTCAAAGACAACCGATCTCGGTGCCAAAGAATATTACAATCCCGAAGCTGCAGCTAATCGCGTAGCAGAAAATTCCGATCACTTTGTCGGGCTCGTTCAACAAATTTTGACTGATCGCTTGAAAGAAACCGGCGAGCCATCATTGCTTATGGTCAGCTTCGACACAGAGTTGTTTGGTCACTGGTGGTTTGAAGGAGTTACCTGGATCAAAGAAGTCATCCGCAAGATGAAGCACTACACCGCCGTGAAGATGGAGACCGCTTCCGAGTATTTGGAAAACACTCCACCAAAACACGCCATCGAATTGCCTGAATCGTCTTGGGGCGCCGGTGGACACTGGCAAGTGTGGCTTAACAAAGACACCGAATGGATGTGGCCGATTATTCACGAAAGTGAAGAAATTATGGAACGTCTTGCTCACGACCACAAAGATGCTGATGGTGGTCTGCATGGTCGCGCATTAAGACAAGCGACTCGTGAATTATTACTACTAGAATCATCCGATTGGCCATTTCTTGTCACAACAGGACAGGCTAAGGACTACGCAATCGAACGATTTGAAGGACACCTCAATCGTTTCCGCGAGCTAACAGCCATGCTCGACAGCGGTCTCATTGTAGAAAAACGCCTGAAAGAACTGGAAGACATCGACAACTGTTTCCCAGATGTCTGCCACCGCTGCTTTTTGCCAGTGACAACGACACCAGGTGCTCAGGTTGGCACGGCTGTCAGTTAAGAGATTTCGTCACTAATGCGCAGAACAAAAATCATCGCCACCATTGGCCCCTCATGCTTGACTCGCGAAAAGCTGGAAGACTTAATTCGCGCCGGAGTAAACGTCGCTCGCCTCAATTGCTCTCACATGGAGCACGAATCGGCTGCACGAATAATCACCGACCTTCGCGAATTGAGCAGCAAGCACAATCGAGCGGTCGGCATTTTGCTTGACTTAGCAGGTCCAAAAATTCGCACACGAAAACTGGTCAATAGTGAGCCTGTTGAATTAGTCGATGGACAAAAATTTGTCCTGACTAATCGCAAGATCGAAGGCACAAAAGATATCGTCAGCGTCAACTATGAAAAACTTCCTCAAGAAGTAAAAGCAGGAGATCACATTCTTCTCGATGATGGTCTCATCGAATTGCGCGTTACAGCTACTGACACCACCGAAGTAGAATGCCAAGTCGTCACCGGCGGTCTGCTCAAAGAGAAGAAGGGACTCAACTTACCCGGAGTCCGTTTGTCCATTCCATCCATGACTGAGAAAGACATGGAAGACTTGCGCTTCGGACTTGAGCACGAAGTGGATTTTGTTGCATTGTCATTTGTGCGCGACGCCGACGATATCAAAGCTTTGCGCGAATTAGTGGCCGATCATTGGCCGCCTGTTTCAATCATTGCCAAACTGGAAAAACCGGAAGCACTGGAAGAACTCGATGAGATTCTTGATCTAGCCGACGGCGTGATGATCGCTCGTGGCGATCTCGGTGTCGAGCTGCCGCCTGAAGAAGTGCCGCCAGTACAAAAACTCATTACCCGCAAAGCGAATGCCAAAGGCAAGCCTGTAATTACCGCTACGCAGATGCTGGAATCCATGATCGAACATCCACGTCCCACCCGCGCGGAAGCATCCGATGTAGCCA
>JAKFVJ010000140.1 GCA_021732245.1 Candidatus Obscuribacterales bacterium
CTTAAAGACGTACCAGCCAATTCCGTTGTGGTCGGAGTTCCCGGTCGAGTTGTCTCACGCGACGGACAAAAAGTTTCCGACGACGTGCCGGATATTGAAGCAGAAGCAATTAAGAGCCTCAAAGATCACATACTTGCCCTTGAAGCTCAGGTAAAACAATTGGTGAAAGCACCGGAATCAGCAGTAACAGAACCATTGCCTTCCATGGACGCAGTGGATGTTTTTCTGCACGGGGCCGGCATTTAATTTACAGGGGCTTGGCAGCCTCTTCTTACACTGTTAGTATGGAATGACCGCCTTCTAGGAGCTTCATTCATATGGCTGGACCAGGTAATAGTCGGTTCGATAGTGGAGATCAAAACGTCAGGCGCCCCGCTGAATCCAACACCACTCAAGTGGGGGATGCTGCTTATTCGAGTAAAAATGGTCAAGATAACGTTAACGTCATTAAGGGACAGGAAAATCGCAACGCTTATCCGGATTCATATGCTAACAAACCTCAAGAACTATCGCCAAAAGCCGCATTGGAAAATCAGTTGAGCAAACTGATACCACCAGGTGACCATCACAAATACACAATATCGCTAAGCAGAGAAAAAAACGGACAGCCACATATCGACATCGCTGGTGGCGATAATGCATCCTTTAGTGCTTTCTACAACAATGTCAGCCTGAACTGCGATGAGAACTTTTGGAATAACATCAGCAAACTGACTGCAAACGGTCAGAAAACTAGCTTCTCAGTTGGTGCAGAAAGCGCGCATACCGACAGATTGATGCAATCCAATCAAAGGCAAGCCGCTGAACAGAGCATGAAAGCCATGGAACCGACGCTTGATACTCCAGCAAAGCCGGCAGCAGATTCAACCAAGCCCAAAAACACTGACACTCAAGTAATCGACAGCAAGCTAGCACACTTGATTCCTGAAGGCGTACATCTCAAGTTCACACAAAACAATTTCCAGGCTGACAAACCAGTTGCTCCCAAACAGTGGCAGGCAATTCAAAAAGCGGTTGCTGAAAATCCAGATCTGGTAGATGCTATCCGCCATAAAATGGGCTCACATGCATCATTAGATATTGCCGGCAGTCATAAAACTGAAACAGCTGTTACTCACGACATTGGCAAGAGAAATGCAGACGGTCAATTTCAATTGGGCGACACTCACACCGACTTAAATACTGGTGCTCAAACTTTTGCCACTGCCGCTCGTGAATCGTCCGAACCACTTTATCTAGGCGGTCACGTCATGATTAACGGACAAGACATAAACCTTGATCCTCGATTTAACAAAACCATTCCGGCTAACGCACAAGACGGGTTTCCAATTAGTGCCAAAGTAGTGCAAAACAGCAGTGGAATAAATCAAATGTATGGACAATTGCACACAGAAGGAAACGCCAAATATTTCCGAGTACAAAGAATCGTTTACCAAGACGGTTCATCAGATAGTGGACAAAATCTGGTAGATATTCCTTTGACCGCCCAGGATAGAAATGGCGTTGCAAGGCAGGCGCCGTACCAACGATATGACAATTGACCGATACTGTGTTATAGTCGTAAATGGTCGGTGAACAACCCGGAGATTTTCAGAGCAATGATTTCAAATCTTTACCACTATTAGATTCAGGGATCAAAACTGCTCAGCAACAGCTAACCATCAGCTTTTCAGACGCCTAGGGCTCAGGAGATCCTGAGTCTTTTTGTTTGTTTAAAAAGGGGGTTCTTATGTTGCGAGTCCAAGACCTGACAAAATATTTTGCCGATCAATTACTTTTTAAATCAGTTTCTTTTGTAATCGATACAAGAGAAAAGGTTGGATTAATTGGTAGCAACGGCAGTGGCAAAAGCACACTGTTGCGCATTTTGTGCGGAGACATACACGCCGATAACGGCTCTGTGGATCTGCTAGAAAAGCTTCGCCTATCTTATTTGCCGCAACAACTGGCAAGCGAAAGTACTCCTTTGTCCAGTGGGCAGAAGCGGCGCTTGGAACTCTCGCGACTATTCAAAGAAAACGCCTCAATTCTAATACTGGATGAACCGACCAACAATCTCGATGAAGAGTCATTGCGCTGGCTGGAAAATACAATCATCAGACAGCCATGTGCATGCATAATTGTCAGCCACGATAGAACTTTTCTTGATCGAGTTACAACACGCACTCTTGAGCTGGATGCCTTGTCAAAGACCGTCAAAAACTATTCAGGTAATTACTCCTGGTATAGATCCAGGAAGCAACAAGAGCTTGAAAGACAGTGGAAAGACTTCAATGAACAACAAGACAGAATGAAGCAACTACGAAGAGATATTAGGACTACCAAACAACAGGCTCTATCAATAGAGCGCGAAACAACTAACGATTTTTTTCGTGGCAAAGCCAAACGAATCGCGGCAACGGCAAAAGCTCGCGAAACACGTCTCAACCGCATGATCTCGAGTGAAAACAAGATAGAAAAACCGCGTGAACTAGAAAGGGCAAGACTTGCCTTTACAGGTGTAAACATGCACAGCGCTCGATTAGTGAAGTTCGAGAATGTTAGTTTTTCCTATGACCATAAAAAGATACTTGATTGTATAAACTTTGAGTTACGAGGTAACTCTAGAATTCTCCTGCGTGGAGTCAACGGTGCCGGCAAATCTACGCTTCTGAAACTCTTGACTGGAGACCTTATGCCATCAAGCGGACAAGTACTCAGGCGCCCAGACTTGAAACTCGCAGTTCTAATGCAGGAACAAGAAGCAAATCAGGAAGGCACGTTGTTGTCACATTTTCTCAATTATCCAAGCAATAACTTGAATGACTCGGATGCGCGTACGTTTCTTCATCGGTTTCAATTCAGCGGCGATGACGTCTTCAAGCCATTCCATGGTTTCAATATCCAGATGGTTGGTTGGTTCATCGAGAATCATCAATTCCACGCTGCTCGCCATAAAGCAGGCAAGCGATAACTTGGTGCGTTCTCCGCAACTTA
>JAKFVJ010000344.1 GCA_021732245.1 Candidatus Obscuribacterales bacterium
AGACATTTCGAAATTGAGTGATGTAGATACTAGAGCCGTAAGATGGATTTTCGATTCTAGCTGCCTTGACCAACTAAGTACTTTGGCGAATCTGCGAAAACTTCAGTACTTATCTCTTTCCCCGAACCTTGATTCTGTAGATGTTTCTGATAAGCAATT
This sequence comes from Candidatus Obscuribacterales bacterium, assembly GCA_021732245.1. Lineage (GTDB taxonomy): Bacteria > Cyanobacteriota > Vampirovibrionia > Obscuribacterales > Obscuribacteraceae > SBAT01. The sequence goes on from JAKFVJ010000344.1 coordinate 160, forward strand.
GGAATTTCTACGAAATCAAACGGAGCTTCGTTGGCTAAGTCTAGACGATGTTCACACAACAGGAAAGTTTCTCACTTACCAAGACTTTCCAACTTTAGAGTATCTCTCGCTCGTTGGTACATGCTGCAATGACAAGTACATCGCGAAATTGAAGGACACTCCGGTTCGCTTTCTAGATCTCAGTTCCACCAATATTACTGGCTCAGCGCTGTCCTCGATTTCAAACATCAAGAATCTGGAACATCTTCGACTGGCAAGGACTTCGGTAGACGATACTTTTCTACCAAAGCTCGTCGCAGTTACGTCGTTAAGGTTTCTCGATTTGAGAAACACGCGTGTTTCGCCAAAAGGCATTCTCTTGTTAGAAACTCGATTGCAAAAGTGTGAAATCCTGCCTAAGTCAACAGCTCTGCATGCAAAATTAGAGGCGATAAAGCAGCGAGCCAACAAAAGGTCATTTGTACTGGAACTCACACAATCGAGTATACCGAACGTTTCGGAGGGGCTGTAGGCAAGTTTGTAGAAGCTAACGCCAGCTCCCTGTGGGAGAGCAAGAACGGGCGTAGATTTGCGAGCGAATGTGTAGAAATTACGTAGGCGACTGTAGTGCCTACATTATAGAAGTGCTCTTTAGCGGAATTTGCAGCTGAGTAAATGCTGTTGGAGATGATGACAGATCGGCTTGCCATTCCAGCTTCTTGCATTCGTCAATGCCGAGCAGAGGAAGAAACGTGTTCGTAATTTGGGTCATATATGAGCGGAGGAGTTCGATGTCTAAGACAACATATCGCCCCGTCATGTCATTGGCAACACTGTGGTTGGCCAGCCTCTTGAGCACATACTCAGGAATTTTCAGCTTCCCACCTGTACTCATGAAGGTCCGGCGTAGGGAATGGAAGGAAAAGTGAATTTGGCTCTTTGCGCGCAATCTACGTAGCATGCCGACCCCTCCGCCAAGAGGTTTGTTTTTGTGTTTACTGGATTGGAAAACCCATTGAGAGTTTTTTCCGTACAAGTATCGCTTCTTAAGCAATGCAACTAAGAAGTCGCTTAGAGGTAATCGATGCTCGCGGTCACTTTTTGTTTGTTCACGCGGGATAATCAAGATTCCGTTTTCAAAATCGACCTGGCTCCAGGTTAGTCGTTTTGCCTCACCCACGCGTAGCCCCGTCAGGAGAAGGACTATTAGGAAGTCGCGTATAACTTCCTGCGGAAGTGAGCAAATGGCTCCATACCCAATCGTGAGTTTGTGGTCTGGAATAATATCTTGTCGTGGATGGATACGGTGCCATGAGCGGTTGCGAGATAACCTCAAGACAGGATTCGTTCGAATCAATGGCTCACTTTCAGTGCCGAATCGGTCAGCGGCAAAGTTAATCAATGCACTCAACTTCTTGAGCGCATTGTTTGCCCGTCCATGCCCGGGAGTTCCAAGCCTGTTCGGTCCAACAGTCAACTCTTGATGGCGTTGCTCAACCATATCTTTCGTAATGGAAGTGATGGGTAAGTCGAGCCAATCATGAAAGTGACGATTAATTGTTGATTGATAATTTCGTTGCGTCGCTCGTCGTATCGGTTTTATTTCAATAAATTTCTGAAATACTTCCCGAAGCGTGATGTCTTGAAGGACATTGATGCGCTGACCGGTCTTTGGATCAACGCCCCTGGCTATATCGCCGATCATCATGCAGGCTTCTTTTCGTGCAGCTTCAAATGACATTTGGTGGCACTTACCAATGGTGTATCGCTTGTTTGAACCATCCACACGCTTTTCCAAAATGTAAGATTTGGATTTCGGCGTAACACGGACTGCAAACCCTTTAATGTCTTCGTCACGATAGAAACGCTGACCAATTGCCGGTGCATCAAGTTCTGTTTCGATGAATTGTTTTGTCAGTTTTACCATCATCTTTGCCTCGTTTTGGTGCAGAACGAGTACCGCCGACGGCGCAGCTATTGCTGCAGGTCAACGGCGCCCCAATGTGCTAGTCGGCGAAACCTAGAAAAGAGTTCAAATTGTTATCCAAGATTTATTGACTGGTTGAAGCTGAGCCTACAAAATATCTACAACAGAACCATGGATAAAAGCCCAAATCCCGCGATAGTCAGGTGCTTTCTCATTCCCTATGGACTTTGGGATCCTTGTAGGACTACAATCGTTCCTACAGAGGCTTGTTAAACCTTATTGAATCGGGGCTGTGTGAGTTCCAGCACGAACCAGGTGAAAAACTGCGACGTGGTGTTAGCTTGAACCAGGGCGAAACGCTGGTTCAAGGCGCGGGAGAAGGACACGCAGAGATCAAAATACAGAAATACGCCGAACAACGAAAGCTCAATTTTGTCTCGATAGGTGCAACGCGCCCTATCTGCGAGGATATCTGTGAACCAGCACTCATACCGACCGGCACTAGCTTTGCAACACCGCTTAAATCGGAGAAAAAAAACAAATGAACCGACTTGAAGTAATTGCTCCTGGGCTCTTTCAAATGCTGCGCAATGCGGATTCGGCTAAGTTGACCGCATTGAAAATTGCTGCGTGCGACTACGTCTTTCCAATCCTCAAGTTCACTGGTGAAGAAAACAAACTGCTTTCTGAAGCAAGAGCTTGTTTGATTGAGACAGGAAAATTACCAGATAAGATACGCAGTAAAATTGAAGATCTAGCCGATGCTATGGACGCTCAATATTTTCCGCTCTATGAGGCTGATCCGCAAAACAAGGAGACCTACATGCCGTTTTTTACGCAGGCTTGTGCCCTCCACGCAATGTCATACGCGGGTGAAAGCGATCCGT
>JAKFVJ010000345.1 GCA_021732245.1 Candidatus Obscuribacterales bacterium
TGAAACTGAAAACTGACTTTCCAGCCATACCACAATGACCTATGACTCAACCTGGACAAGCCAAGTTGCCACCGTGACAGATCCGCAAAGCCGGGTGACGTCTAAGTCATATGCAGGAGTTGGGCAAAACGGTGCAGGCAAAGTAACGCAGATTGTGCAACCGGCAGCAACTATTGGTGTCATCGGTTTTTGAAGACCGCTGCGTTTTGGCTTAATCGAGTGAGTTAGTTTAACGAGAATTTACAAGAGTAGCTCATAGACGAACTACCGAGCAAGAACATTACAGCCAGATGGGTACAGGTAATTCGTATGTTGAGCGATGGCAACAATGAACATAAAAATGGACAGTTGAATCACGCTTCGATTGCCTGTTGCTTTCCGCAGCGATCATAATAATTACTGGGCAACAGCAATTTGTTAGCATGTATCTCCAGTCTCAGTTAGCTCAATTCTAAGAAGCCAAAAAGCGACGGTTTTGAAAAGCCGCTAACAACTACTCCTTGTAGCGGCTACGTATTTACCACATGTCTGTTTCCCCAAGCTTTTGCTACGCTACCAACATCTGGAGTAGCAATGGATCCTCTCGAATCAACCGACTACAGTTCCGATACGGACAAAAGCCTTCCTGAGGCAAGTCCGCAGACAATTCACGACCTTCTATTGGCTGACGCAGATGAAAAGACTCCGACTAAGGCATTACACGAGCCATGTCACCAGCCAAATTTACTTGAGCGCCTTGGGGCAGCCAAAAACCGCTTCTTCGAGAGACTAGTGGGAATTCCTGAAGTCAAAGTCTCCAAAGACCACACGGCTCAAGTCCATAACAGCATGGAGTACGAAGTGTTGTTTGAGAAAACAACCGGTCCTGTGTGCACCCTCTTCTATCGTGGATCAGACGAAAACGACAAGAAAATGAAGGACGAGGCAGTAGAACTTGCTCGCTCGCTAAGCGGCACAGCAACTTTTGCCCTGGTCGACGCTGATACGGCAAAAGACTTCGTCAGAGCCTGTGCGTTAGCCGAAAAGCTGCCGGCATTTGCATTAGCCGACAAAAAATATCCCTACATTCACCTATACATGAGCAGGAAAGATACAACCAGCTTCAAGGAGCTAATTGACAGATATGAGCGTGGAGAGCTGAAGCTCGAGGACTAACTATCTCTTTTCAGAGCTGTCGCCTTTTCCTTCAGACTTATCTTCACCAGCTGCAACCTTTTCGGCTTTTGGTTTCTTCGCTGACTGTTTGTCAAAGTGGACTTCTTCACCATCAAGTATTGTTGTGATGGTGTCGCCTTCTTTGAACTTGCCTTGCAAGACTTGCTCAGCAAGCGCATCTTCCAGATAACGCTGGATAGAGCGACGCAACGGACGAGCACCGTAAGTCGGGTTGTAACCGTCTTTGGCGATGAAGTCCTTGCACTCGTCTGTGACGACAAGTTCCATGCCTTGCGACTTGATGCGGCTTTGTAGATCCGCCGACATGAGGTCGACGATGCGACGGATTTCTTCCTTGGTGAGCTGTTGGAATACGATTATCTCGTCGATACGGTTTAAGAATTCCGGACGGAATGTCTTCTTCATCGAATCCATTACCAATTCCTTGATCTTCTTATAACGCTCAGTGTGCTCGATATCCTTAGCAGCTTGCTGGAAGCCAACTTGCAGAGCAGTCTTATCAATAAATTGAGCTCCAACGTTGGAGGTCATAATGATAATTGTGTTCTTGAAGTCAACCGTGCGTCCCTTACTGTCGGACAAGCGTCCGTCATCGAGGATTTGCAGCAATACGTTGAATACATCCGGGTGAGCTTTTTCAATTTCATCGAAAAGAACCACGCTGTACGGCTTGCGACGTACGGCTTCTGTCAGCTGACCGCCTTCCTGGTAGCCGACGTATCCTGGAGGAGAACCGATTAATTTAGATGTTGTGTGATGCTCCATGAATTCGGACATGTCTATGCGGATGAGAGCATCTTCGGAGCCGAAGAAATAGCCGGCAAGAGCCTTAGCCAATTCGGTTTTACCGACCCCTGTCGGTCCGGAGAAGATGAAGCTACCGATAGGACGCATTGGATTCTTAAGTCCGACGCGAGCTCTGCGGATAGCCTTACAAACAGCTTCAACAGCTTCGTTCTGACCAATTACGCGCTGGTGCAGAACATCGGACATATGAAGCAGCTTCTCGGATTCGCCTTCTGTCAATTTCAACAGAGGAATGCCTGTCCAGGAGCTTACAACGTAAGCAACTTCTTCGCCGTTAACAGTTGGTTTTTCTGTTTCTTGCTTGGCTTTCCATTGTGTTTGAATATCGCGAATCTTTTCAGAAAGCTTTGTTTCTGATTCACGCAATGAGGCAGCTTTTTCAAACTCCTGGTTGCGGATGGCCATTTCCTTATCGCGACGCACTTTACGCAATTCGCGCTCAACTTCCTTACCTTCAGGCGGCAACGAGCTGGCACGCAAGCGCACGCGGGAAGAAGCTTCGTCAACTAAGTCGATAGCTTTATCCGGCAAGAATCTGTCGCTGATGTATCTATCTGAGAGCTTAGCTGCTTGATCAATTGCCTCGTCGGAAATGATTAAGCGGTGGTGCTCTTCATATTTAGGACGCAATCCGCGCAGAATTTCAATGGTTTCGTCCACAGACGGCGGGTCAATAATTACCGGCTGGAAGCGGCGTTCTAACGCTGCGTCGCGCTCAATGTGCTTACGGTACTCATCCATAGTTGTGGCACCGATACATTGTAGTTCGCCACGGGCAAGAGCCGGCTTCAAGATATTTGCCGCGTCAATTGCACCTTCGGCTGCGCCTGCGCCAATTAATGTATGCAATTCGTCGATAACCAGCATTACATTGCCGGCAGATCGAATTTCATCCATGATCTTCTTCAAGCGTTCTTCAAATTCACCACGGTATTTTGTACCGGCAACCAGAAGTCCGATATCCAGCAT
>JAKFVJ010000085.1 GCA_021732245.1 Candidatus Obscuribacterales bacterium
TTCCTGCACTGGTGGTGGCAAGTCGTCTTTGTCCATTTCCATTAGCTGTGCGTTGGCTGGACACAATGAAGTGAGCAATGCGCAGCTGATTGAGAGTGCGAGGTGCTTATGCATTTACCTGACCAAGAAACTAACTAATTGTGTGTAGAGTTTCTGGATTGTCGCCGTATCACGGGATGACAGAGGTGTCTTCACACTTGCCGGTGGCAACGAGCAATACATAACATCTTGTGGTTTTGGGCTGTGACCAGCAAGACCAAGTGCGTGTCCAATTTGGTGCAAGCAAACTGCACGAACTTGATTGGGGCTGAGAGGTGAATCTGCACTTGCACCCTTGGTTAGAATCGTAATTGTTGCATGACTGATTTTCTTGCCGCCCTGAATATTTGTATCGCCGCCTTCTAGAGTAGAAGGTATTTTTGTGACGTCATCTGTCCATGCACATTCTATGTCAGCACCAGAGCCACTCTTTACCATTTGGAAGCGTACCGATGGGCAAGCTGTCTCCCACTGTTTGAAGCTGTCGGCAAGGAAGCCTGCGTATTCCGGTTTGAAGCCTGGCGTGCCCGTGCCCGATGCAATGTAAACCTTAATGGTGCTCTTGTCAGACGGCCAGCGCGATGCGCCATCGTGACTTGCATAAGTGAAGTAATCGACGGAGCTTTGCCCAGCTGCTTCAGCAGCAGCTTGCTCTTTTAATTCTTTGTCGAGCTGCGACTTTATTCCTTGTACTTTTGCTACAAGCTTCTGATTCGGGAAACGCTGAACAAATTCGCCGTAAGTGGCCACAGCTTCTTTGAGATTTCCTTCTACAAGAAATGTGCTTGCTAAGTTCAGCCAAGCCGATGGACGCGAAGCATCAATCGAGATGGCTTTTTTCAAGTGTGTCTCTGCGTCGTTAAACTGACCCAGCTGGGAGTACGCCATGCCTATATTTGAATGAGCGGACGCAAGGTCTGGGAAAATTGCCAGAGCATTCTTGAGGATTTGCACAGCCATCAGGAATTTCTCTTCGCGCATCAATTCAAACGCGTTGTTGGCCAATGTCATTGCCTTAAATTGCTCAGGTGTTATGAGCTTTCCACCTGCGAGATATTGTACTTTGCCGGGAGCTGCTGTACTGGTAGCTGTGCTCGGTGGTGTTGGCTCTTTGGCTACAGGAATCGCTGGAGCCTTTGGGGCCTCAACGGGCTTCGATACTTCAGGTGTCTTAACAGGAGTTGGTGCCGGAGTCTCCGACTTTGCAGTAAGCAAATGTCCGGTGACCTTTAGCGTTGAAGTTGTAGGCGCTGGTGCTGGTGGTATTACCGGAGCTGCTGCAACTGGAGCCGCAGCTACATGAGCTTTCGCAACAGGTGCCGTGACCACAGGTGCTGAAACTACTGGTGTTGTAACTACAGGAGCTTGTGCAACAATTTGCACCGGTGCAGGTTTCTCTGAAATAACTGGCGCCGGCTTTCCTAACTTCTGGCAGATGTACTGCAAGTTGGCATTAGCTGCATCAAGTGCATTGGGCATATCTCCTGCTGCGCTCAATACATCTACTGCGCGTCTTGCATATGGCTCAGCTTCTGCAAATTTGCCTACATATGCAAGACATGAAGCCATTGAGTTCAATGCAGACCCATAATTTGAGCTATTAGACCCGCTTGTGTGTTCTTCAACACTAATGAGCTGCTTGTAGCACTCTTGTGCGGTTGCATAATCTGAATCAAGCATGGCGTAAGTAGCCATTGCTGGAAGTATTGATGCCAGTCTGCTGTCGTTTGCACCGTACTGCTTTATCCAAATATTGCGTACACGCTTCAAAAGCAAAACAGCCATTTGGTGATTGCCTTGTTGCTCATGCGCAGTAGCCAATCCTGCAACGGAATTACCGACATCAACACTTAGTGGATCGCCCAATTTTTCTTGCACTTTCAATGCGCGTTCAAAATACTGTTGTGCTCCCGGCCAATCTTCTTGCTTAAGTCTCAATTCGCCAACTTCGTAATAGGTCTTCGCCAGGCGAGGATCAGTCATTTGAAACTTGGCTGTGAGCCTCAATGCTTCTGCAAGCTCATTCTGCGCTTCGGCATAATTGCCTTCTATCTCAGCTTTCTCGCCGGCCTTGAAGTGGCTTTCCCACTCCGCATCTTTTGCAAGCAAAGCATTGCTGGACAAAAGCATGAGCGAAAGTGCAACGGCAATACGACGACCCTGCAGCATGGTAGACCTCGAGTGAATTAACGAAGGTCTTAATTGTATTGGGTTTAGCTTGCCTCAATGATAAAAAGGTAATCAGAATGCAGTTCTCGGACATTCTGAGCTACGATGCACGGAGCCACTAAGTCATATGCAGGAGACGAACCATGCCCCATGTTGTTGTAAAACTTTGGCCGGGAAGATCAGAAGAAGTAAAAAAACAGATTGCTGAACGAATTTCGAAAGATATTTCGGAAATCATCAATAAGAGCGAAGACTCTGTTTCCGTCGCAATTGAAGAAATCAATAAAGACGACTGGGCAGAGAAGGTTTATAACGTGGAAATCAAGCCGAATATGGACAAGCTATACAAGAAGCCCGGCTATACAATGTGACAACAACTAATCGGACTATGAAACCCATAACGAATTCGCGACTGGGTGCGTGATCGTTAGAAGTAGGTGTGACTTGACAAGCCTTTGTAAAAAGGCTATTATAGCCATATGAAAATAGCCTCAATATCCGAAACGAAAAATAACCTCAGTGCGATACTGGATTTAGTTCGTAACGGCGAAACTGTTCTCATCACCGATAGGAATAAGCCAGTGGCCAGAATAGAGCCGATTATTCCGGAGAAAGACGAGGACGAAGAGGCTCGCCTTCAACGTCTGGAGGCTGCTGGAATTATTAAGCGCGCCAAAAAGGCGATGCCGAGTAAGCGGTTTTTTGAGGATCCCTTACCGAAATTACCCCCTGGTGTTAGCGCG
>JAKFVJ010000454.1 GCA_021732245.1 Candidatus Obscuribacterales bacterium
CTACTACCATTTAGATATATCCGAAACCTATCTTTTAGCCGAAGAACTTCTCTTGTCCTGTCTTTTCGACAATTTTCTCCACAAGCATATCAAACGGTTGCAGATCCTTTCTATGCAGAAGGTAAATGACATGCTTCTTCCGCAGGATCAAAAACTTAGACCACATAGGCAAACGTACATCGACAATTTCGCCGTAGGGAACTTTTGTCCGCCACAAGAGTGTCTTTAGAACCAGCTTGTCGGGCAAGACCCACACTGTGTCTGCTTCAAAGAGCAGGGGCAGAAGAATCGTCAGATTGAAAAAGAAAACCACCAGATATGTACAAACAACAATCGGCAGCTCCTGGGGTCTACCTTCAAGGTTTTGAGAAACCGTGCTGGCAACCAGAGCAAAGTTCAAAAATGCAAGAAGCAGGAAAATGAACCAGCGAAAAAGAATCTTCCATATGGAGAGTTTGAAAGTAAAAGTCTGTTCAGCAAAATTCTCTTTTTCAGGCATGCCAATTCCTTCTAGCGCGCTTATTATAAAGCTTTGGAATCAAAATTCGATTTAGATGTCAGATAGTGTCCAAAACACCGCCAAAACAACAAAAGCCGCGCCACTTGTGGAGGGCAGCCTTTGGCGCGCCATCTGGATTATGTCCTGGCCTTTGATGATTACAACAGTGACAAGCTCAATTGTCGGTGCAGTCGATATACAGGTAGCCGGCATTTTAGGATCCGCTGCCCAAGCCGCTGTCGGTTTAGCCGAGCAAGTTTTGTTTCTCTTTCAAGTACTTATCATGTCTGTTGGTGTCGGTACAACAGCAATAGTCTCAAGAGCTATTGGTGCAGGTGAGACAGAAGAAGCTACTATTGCCACAGCCCAGTCTCTAGCGTTATCCGTAATGCTCGGAACAGCTCTCGTTTTCGTGGCTATTGGCGCAGCCCATTTCTTAGTGCCGTTTTTCAGCAATGGCGTGGAAGTTGTCTCAATGGGACAGACTTACCTGACTATCATTTGTTTTCTGCTTTTTCCATTCAGCATCACTGCACTTATCAACGCCACTTTTCGAGCCATTGGTGATGCCAAAACACCTCTGATGGTCATGTGCGTCATTGCGGTGATTAATATCATCGGAGATTACATAACTGTTGTAGGCAATTGGCCGGTACCAGGTCTTGGCATAAAAGGCATAGCAGCATCAGGCGTCGTTGCATCATGTTTCGGCAGCATAATTGCTCTGTGGGCTCTCAAAAGATCAACACTCAAAGAAAGCTTCAATCACTTCTTCCCTCTTTCAGGCAAGCAGATGATGCGCGTGTTGCACATAGGCATTCCTTCGACGCTGCAGCGCATTAGCTGGATTGGCGGCTCGTTTGTCCTCTTCCTCATTTTGGCTCGCTGTCCCAGTCCCACTCATGCACTAGCCTCCTGGAGTATCGGCATGCGCGTGGAAAGTTTTGTTTTCATGCCGTTAATGGCATTGTCGATGGCTGTAGCTTCAATTGTTGGTCAGTCACTTGGAGCCAAGGAAATCAAAAGAGCCTTTAAGGCAGGGTGGCATGTTACCAACTTAGGAATAGGACTTATGTTGTGTCTTGCCACAGTGTTGTTTGTTTTTGCCAGACCCTTTGCCGAAACCATGAGTCATGATGCCAAAACAATTGAATACACGGTAGACTACCTGCGCATCAACGCTTTGAGTGAACCTTTTCTATCTGTTGGTATGGTTTTAGCAGGAGCATTGCAGGGCGCTGGTGAGACTCGCGTGCCCATGTGGATAAGCATATTCTGCAGTTGGTGCATTCGCTTGCCGTTGGCGGCGTTTTTAGCACTCGGATTGAACATGGGCCCAGTAGGTATCTGGTGGGCAATGACCAGCTCTGTAATTATCCAAGCAGGGCTAATGGCTTGGCGTTTCCAATCAGGCACCTGGCTCAAAGCCAGAATCTAAATCAAGAGTCTAAATAACTAAAGGCGGCGGTTCCGGATAGGCACCGGAAGTCTGCGACAGTCTGCCGCTGGTTAGCCACCAATCACCCTGCCAGCGCTTTTCTTGCCACCACTCACGACTAATCTGTCTTTCCGATAGTTTTCCTTTGTATTGCCCTAAAGCCGTGCCATCCGGCACATATATTGATGGCTGCCAGCCACTTTCTACACTGAGCAGTTGATTGGACAATGAAGATGACACGACAGATGGCGCCAACCAGTCAGACCAGAGAACAATATTCGTTGAGTGATCAGGCATGGGCGCTTTGACTAAAGGACAAAGAATAGAAAATTCCGAAACCAATGGCGGGCAAACACCGCGCAATGGCGAAGTTTTACAAACCTGACCGTTGTAGCTGTTCAAATCCATATCAGCAAAGTACGAAGCAGCTTCTTCATCTTGCCTGCGCAAATCGGCATCCATACCGGCGAAGTGATTAACATTCATGTCGCGAGCTTGAACTTGCCAGCAAATTTTATACGCGTTGTTTCTTGTGGCGTTGGTAATAAGCGCACAGGTGTTTTGATAATGCACCTGTCCTTTAAGCAAAGGCACCGATGCATAAGGTGAAGAATCCAGGCGGTGCATAAGTATCTCACCCTGATAAGGTTTGGACGGCGCTCTCAAATCCAGATGAAAGAGAAACTTATTCCAGTCAGAATATGCAAGTGATGTGGCAGATGCTTGTGGCAAGAATTGCATCCGGCCAATAGAAGAACTTAACTGAACAATCTTTGTATCCGCTATAAAAGTTGGCTTACTACCACACCAGTCTCTGTTGTTTAGAATTACACCTTGTCCTGTCGGACAAGGATTATTGGAAAGCAATTCAGACACGGTAGGTGCTTTAGTTGGCGGGTAAAAATCGGCAGCACCCAGAGCATAATGGCCTTTGTTGACCATGCGCAAACCGTTAGCCGTGAGCAGTTTCAAGTTTTTTTTCATTGCCAATGACACCACCATGCAA
>JAKFVJ010000338.1 GCA_021732245.1 Candidatus Obscuribacterales bacterium
ACCATGTGCCACACCGCGTTGAATGTACAGCGCTTGTGCGCGACCGGCGCCTAATACGAAGCGCATTGTTTTCTGATACGTCGGTGAGCCCTTACGTGCATCGAATAGACCAACGAGAATGCGGTCTGTCGGAAGCACGAACCACAAATCTTCTTGGTTGTAGTGCAGGTGATACGCCTTAATTACACCAGGCATAATCTGCGAGAAAGTTGCTTGCTTGATTTGGAATTCCGGCAGCACTTTGCAAAAACCGTTATCGTTGAAGCGAGCGATTTCAGCGAGCATTCCGCCGTCGTCGTAGAACATGTTCAGATTGATTAGTTGAACACCTTCGATGGTGGTCTTCTTGCTGTAGTCCTGAATGGACAGTTCCTTGGAATATTCAGAACCAATCTCTTCTTGAGACAAACGCTTAATCATGACGGAACTCATACGACTCCTTTAACTTCTACCTTAATGCCTCTGTTTTTTGTCCGCGCAATTGCAGATAGCCCGCAAGCGCTTCTTGCCAGGGAACAAGCTCCCTGCCAATTGTGTGTATCAGTGACGTCTTATCGAGCACTGAGTACTTCGGACGTGTAGCAGGACGAGGCATGTCCTTTGTTTCAATTGCTTCCACTCGAACATCCGGGCGGTTAGCAACAATAGCTTTTGCAAACTCAAACCAGCTGGTTACGCCACCATCAGTTGCGTGATAAACACCCCAGCGTTCAGTTTCAATCAAATCAGCAATGGTCTCTGACAGCGTCAATGTGCATGTCGGTGATCCATATTGATCAGACACCACACGCAAAGGCTTACCTTCATCCGCCAATTTCAAAATCGTATCCACAAAGTTGCGTCCGTTTGGTCCGTACAACCAGCTCGTGCGCAAAATGTAGAAGTGCTTGAGAATACGCTGCACGGCCTTCTCACCGGCAAGTTTGCTCTTACCGTAGATAGACAATGGTCTTGTGCGATCCCAGGTGGTATATGGACGATCTTGCTCGCCATCAAACACATAGTCGGTACTGATGTACATCATCGGCACATCAAACTTCTCACAAGCGATAGCTACGTTTTCAGCACCATAGCCATTAATCAAATAAGCCAAATCCGGCTCGGATTCGGCTTGATCGACATTGGTATACGCAGCAGAGTGAATGACCAGGTCGGGTCTGGCATGGTCCATGATTTCCATGCACTGGTCGAAGTTGGTGACATCAATTTCTTGCTTGTCGACACCCTTTACGAGATGTCCCCTCGAGTCGAGGCAGGGCAAAAGCGCTTGCCCCAACATGCCACCAGCTCCTGTGACCAATATCTTCATGGCAGAAATCTTATCACGGACCATGCCTTTATTCCTTTACTTGCCGCAGGTGGCAAATTCAGCTGTTGTACCACTAATCGCTGTCAACCAGCTGCCGTTTTTCTTGTACCACTCGATTGTTTCCTTGATACCTTTCTCGAAGGTGTGAGCCGGAGCCCATCCCAACTGAGTGGTTATCTTGGTGTTGTCGATTGCATAACGACGGTCGTGACCAAGTCTGTCTTCGACGTACTTGATCATTTCTTCGCCCTTGCCCAATTCTTTGATGATGAACTTGGTGATGTCGATATTCTTCCACTCATTGTTGCCGCCTACGTTGTAGACTTCGCCCGGTACACCCTTGTGGAATACGGTGTCGATAGCCGCGCAGTGGTCTTCAACGTGTAACCAATCACGGACGTTTTTGCCGTCACCATAAACCGGCACTTGCTTGCCGTTCATCAAATTGGTGATGAACAACGGAATCAATTTCTCTGGGTGCTGATAAGGACCATAGTTGTTGGAACAACGTGTGATCAATGTCGGTAATCCAAAAGTATGGAAGTAAGCGCGGCAGAGCATGTCAGCTCCGGCTTTACTTGCCGAATAAGGACTATTTGCTGCCAGCGATGTCTCTTCAGTGAATTTACCTGTTGGTCCAAGCGAACCGTAAACTTCATCTGTCGAAACTTGCAAATAGCGAATTGGTTGCTCCTTGCTGCCGTACTTCAAAGCTGCTTCGAGCAATACTTGCGTGCCGAAGATGTTGCTGCTCACGAAGATGCCTGGATCTTCAATCGAGCGGTCAACGTGCGTTTCAGCAGCGACGTTGATGATGCCATCAATCTTGCCAAAGCGCTTACCGGAGACAATCTCACCAACGAGGTTTCTGTCTTCGATTCTGCCTTTGACGAAGTTGTAGCGCGACTCGTTATTCAAGTCTTGCAAGTTTTCCGGATGTCCGGCGTATGTGACTGCGTCTAAATTGACGATTTTGTAATCAGGATGATTCTTGAGTAAGTGGCGCACCAAATTGCTGCCAATAAATCCCAAACCACCAGTGACTAGAAGTTGCATTGGAAACCTCTCGCTTGACAATAATCGCTGCCGGAGACCGGCCGCTCAACAGATAGATTGTCCTCAATTCGAGGATCATCTATCAACACTGACTATATAATTTCCCGCCGATATTTGCCCGTTGCCGCTTAAAAATAATTCAGAACGCTCATTTTTGTCATTTCGACGCTTGCTTTACCTTGTCATTTCGAGCAATGAGAGGACACTAAATGTGTCCTCGAAGCACGCAGTGCCGTAGTCGAGAAATCTCGCAACTTAACAAGTTGACCTGTTGTCATGCGATAGACGTTAACTTCCACGCACCGCAAATTGCATCGTAATACCCAAATGATTGAGAAGCGTAGTAATACTCGAAAGCCTCGGATTGCCTTTCATCGAAAGCATGTCGTAAAGGTTTTCGCGATTGAGTTTCGTCCCTTCCGCCAAAGCACTCATCCCACCTTGCGCTTGTACAACATCACGCACAGCCAGAAGAAAAGTAGCTTCGCCGCCTTCAAAAGCGTCCGTCAAATATTCTGCAGCAATTTTCGGATCTCTAAGTTCCTTCAATAGATAATCCATGTAATCGACTG
>JAKFVJ010000055.1 GCA_021732245.1 Candidatus Obscuribacterales bacterium
AGGTAATACATCACCAAAAATGTCGCTGAAGGAATAACAAACAGTCCCCACCAATCTCTCAAGAACCAGACAAGTTCTTGAATTACTGACGGCTTCACTACGCTGCCTTGAGGAAGTCCGACGACGAAAGTCAGTCCTTGAGCCGGTTCAAGTGATTGAGCTTCAAACTCAATGTGATCAGGAAATATTTTCGACTCAGCCGGATCTGTTGACCCTAAAGAACCACGAAAGCAGTCCACCTTAATGTCATTTGTAGAAACTCCTTCCGGAGGAAAAAATGAAGCGGTTGCCGATTCAATGGGAAACGCCCATTCATTACCTGTAACGTTCCAGTAAATTTCAGGCTGGTTATCAAAGAAGTTGACGGCTCTGCGAACTGTGTAGTGAATTTTGTAAATGTGACGGCCGCTGATCACTTTGTCGGCATCACCCACGCGTATATTCAAGTCGCGATCTTGATTGGAAATTTCTTTGGTATATTCATTGCCCGCTTCATCTGTGACACTATCAACTTTTAGCTGAACGTAAAAATCATTGTTGTTTCGTCTATAGCGAATTGGAATCATCCGATATATTCCGTGCCGTTCGATGGAACCAAAATCCATTTCAATTGTTTCCAGCACATCTAATGAACAATCCTTATGTAAATGAACGACTGAGTCAAAAGATCGAATAACTTCCTGTTGTTCAGCTTGAGCATTAGGCGCCGCCCAAAGCATTGAGAGAAAAAACAGAACCAGAAGCTTTTTAAACATCTACCACTTTGCATCCAAATAAGTTTCAGCAAGACCAATATTCCCACGATGGGGGCATAATAGTAATTATCAATTGCGGAGAGTTCGGCATGTCACTTACCTTAGTAATCCTAGGAATCCTGGCACTTATCGTCTTCATGATGATTGCGACTTACAATCGCCTGGTTTACCTGAGACAACAAAGTAAGGAAGCCTGGTCAGCAATTGAAACTGAATTGCGCAGACGCTATGACCTTATCCCAAACTTAGTGCAGGTTGTCAGGGAGTATGCTGGGCATGAGCGAGGCACGCTTGAAGAAGTAATTCGCGCACGCAACAGCGCCGTATCTAATATTGAAAATCCGGAAAGCATCACAAAGAACGAACAAGTTTTAACGGGTGCACTCAAGCAAGTATTTGCATTGAGTGAAGCATACCCACAATTAAAAGCAAACGAAAACTTTCAGCAATTGCAGGAACAACTGTCAGACACTGAAACAAGATTGTCACAAGCCAGACGCTTTTACAATGCAACTGTGCGCGAGCTGAACACGGCAATTGAATCTTTTCCGTCTGTCCTAATTGCCGGACCAATGGGATTTTCAGGCAGACCTTATTTTGGCATCGATAACCCGGACGCCTATGAACCGGTACGAATTGCCGATTTACCTGGCAGCATTCCCAGCACAGGTGAAGGACAGACAATTAAGTTGAAGGAGACGCAGAAGGAACTCGATTCGTAAGTTTCCTGCCGTCCTCAACTGAATTCCATCCTAAAGCAAGCATGCATTCCTTAACAACGTAAAAAGATCCGGTCGCTACTACGACGTGATCTTTAGAGCATTGCCTAGAAGCAGTCTGCAATGCTTTCTGCACATCGTTTACACAAACGACGTCGCAACCAAATTGCTTGACCAGAGCAGCAATTTGCGTGGACGACATCACTTGCCTTTTTGCAGCAACTTCTGTGGCAATAACAGAATCATTGGGGCGCAAGAGATTCGAAAGCAAGCCTTCAACATCTTTGTTTGCAAAAGCACCTAATATAAAAATGCGCTTCTTGTCGGCAAAGTTTTGATCAAGGGCGGATCGCAGTGCCTTTGTCCCTGCCGGATTGTGAGCGCCATCCAAAATCAAATTACGTTCCGGCAAATATTGCAAACGACCTGCCCAGTAAACATCTTTCAGTCCTGAAACAACAATTTCTTTTGTTAGAGGAGGCACTGCAAATCGCTTATCGTGCCGCGCTGCATCAATAACAGCCACTGCTACCAGAGCATTTGTTCTTTGATGCTTTCCCACAAGGGACAGTTCATCTAGAGCTGATTCAATCCAGGGCATAGATGAGAGACCTTGAGGTAGCGTTGTAACCGGTGAATTTTTTGCACGGGCAGCAGACTCAATTTCTTTTAGTGCATCCCCAATTGCAGCAGTAACTATCGGCACACCTGGTTTTACGATGCCTGCCTTTTCAGAAGCAATTTGACTTACAGTGTCACCAAGTATTTGCGTGTGATCAAGATCAACGTTGGTAATTGCAGTTGCAACAGGCTTCGACAAAACATTTGTTGCGTCATAGCGTCCACCCAAACCAACTTCAAAAACAGCAACGTCAACTTTGTTTTCCACGAAGTAAATGAAAGCCATCGCCGTAAGAAACTCAAACCAAGTAAGCAGTCCCATCTCCGGATATTTGCTGCCGAAAGCTTCCGATTGCCGGCGCAATCTGGTTGCCAGCTCGGCAAATTCATCATCAGAAATAGCTTTACCGTTTAAGTGAAATCTTTCGTTCCAGCGCAGCAAATGCGGACCGGTGAAGCAACCAACTTTCAATCCGGATGCATGTAAAACACTTTCCAGAATTGCTGATGTTGAACCTTTACCGTTGGTACCGCCAATGTGCAGACTGACTAGCTGGTCTTGAATATTTCCAGCGTCCTCCATAAATTTCTGCATGCGTTCCAAGAGAGGCCGCGTCGAGGCAGACAGGCTCTCAAGGTAAACAACTGATTGCAGATAATTCATAGATTCAGATTAGCACCGATATAAAATAATTGCTTCAAGACTTACTCATGAGGCGATATGGCTTTATACACCCGTGAAGATACGCAAACTACCAAGCGCATTTATGAAGGCGCCATTATAAATCTACGTGAAGACACGCTCAAGAACCCCCACGGCAGTTGCG
>JAKFVJ010000297.1 GCA_021732245.1 Candidatus Obscuribacterales bacterium
ACAGCAACAACAGAGAGTTGACCACCCTCGCGCGACTCCTTTAGAAGTTCGACAACTGGATTCGAACTGGAAGCTAGGAATTTGGATTCGAGAACAACGAGATCAAATGTGTGTTCGGCTAGCGCTTCGCCAATTTTTTCAATGTGTTCAAGATCCGAAACCTTGTAGTTGTTTTCCAAGACTCTAGCAAAGCGTCTGCGAGCTAGACGATCTGATACGATGATAAGTACGCTTTCACTTGGTCCTTCCTTCTCTTCACTATCAGAAGCATTGCCGGCGACTTGTGCCGCCAGTACGCTCATTTGCTCTGAACAGGAAGCGGCAAATTGTTTGAGTTCCATCACTTGTTCGTTGTTCAATTGACGGGTTTCGTCAAACGACACCATGCGTAACATGCCTATGACGGCCTTTTTTCCATGTTCATCGGCATGAAGAATTGGCACGATGACGTAGAGATAGCCTTGTGGCGGTTTGTCATTGCGCCAGGCTCGGCCTAGCCAATGCTTCTTTGTCTGCTTAATCTTCTGGGCGATAAGAGTGTGTGATACCTGCAATGGCTGCTTATGCTCGTCGCAGAGGCCAGTTGCCATTGTCTGGGCGTCTTCGTGGCTGTCATCGGTGATAAAACTGGTCAAGTTAATCACTTCGTGTGCACGTACGACATCAATGAGTCCGAAGTCAAAACCAAGCTGTCCGCAAAGATAGCGCTTTACAGCTTCAAAAAATTCAGTAGTAGTTATTTCCTTCGTCATTACTTCTGAGTCTATCAAAATTTATTGGCAAAGTACTTCTGCCACCACCACTGGAACATCATTAGCGTCCATAGTTCTTTACGTCGATCAAATTTCAAACTGCGGTGTTCATCAAGCAACTGCTTGACCTGTTCGTATTGGAAAATTCCTTGTTGGCGGACAAACTTTTCGCTGAAAAGCTCGTCAACAACCGAAGCCAGCTCTTTGTTGAGCCACTTGGCAGTTGGAATGCCAAAGCCTTTCTTGGGACGATTGAGAATGCTTTCCGGCAAATAGGACTTTAGTGCCTTCTTAAGCAAGTACTTGGTCTTCATGCCTTTCAGCTTGAATGACACCGGCAATTGACGGGCAAATTCCACAACCGGATAAGCTAAGAATGGCAAACGCACTTCCAGAGAGGCGGCCATGGATGCTCTATCTGATTTAACAAGTAAATCATCCGGCAAATAAGTGATTTGATCGATAAGCATTATCTTGCTTACTACATCACTATTTCCATTACCGTTGCCATTGAGAAGTGGCGTATCTGTTAGACCGCCATAGAGCTTGTCTATGGTTTGCAGTGGGCTAAATTCAGGCTTGAGCAGGCTTAGTTGTTTGTCGATGGACATGCAACCCATCCAGCGATAGTGACGAACATCTTCTTTGCTGTCTACGCTGGAAATGAAGCGTTTAGCTTTGAAATCCAGACTCAAGTTATTGTGGGACACAGGCAATGAGTTAATTGCCGGCTCCAAAATTCCCTTGCGCAAAATGCCGGGAATCGCCTGCCAGTATCCGGCCATGCGGTGAGCTTGATAGGTCGGGTAACCACCGAACAATTCGTCGCCACCTTCGCCAGATAGAGCAACGGTAACCGACTTCTTGGTCATTTTCGACAAGAAAAATGTCGGCAAAATAGAAGCATCTGCCATTGGCTCATCTAAAACTTGCCACAGCTCAGTTAGAGTCTCCAATGCCATTTGTGGGGAGAAGATTGCCGTGTGGTGATCTGTACCTACGTGTTTGGCAACAAGCTCAGCATGGCTTGACTCATCGAAAGACTGATCGGCAAAGCCGATAGAAAATGTTTTGAGGCGATCAACATGACGTGCAGCCAGTGCAGTAATTGCCGACGAGTCGATACCGCCTGATAGAAAGATGCCTAACGGCACGTCAGAAATGAGTCGTAGTTTTGCTGAAGTATCCAGCAATTCAATAAGTTTCGCTTCCGCTTCTTTCTCGGAAATTTTCTCGAGCTGCTTTTCAGGTTTACCGAGCCAATAGCGCTTAGTTGTTACTTGTCCGTTTTCTACGACCATGTAATGACCAGGCATTAACTTGTGAATGCCTTCGAACATACTTAATGGTGCTGGCACATACTCAAGAGCAAGATATTTTTGCAGAGCTTCGCTGTTTAGCTGCTTCTTTGATTTTGGATGGGCAAGTATTGCTTTTAGTTCGGAAGCAAAAATTAGTTGACCATCAAACACGCCCCAATGAAGTGGCTTTTCGCCCATTCGGTCGCGGGCGATAAATAAACGATCTTTGTTTTTGTCGTATATAGCAAAGGCAAACATACCTTCTAAAAACTGCAGACAATCAATGCCGTAGTCTTCGTACAAGTGGACAATTGTTTCTGTATCGGAATGTGTTTTTAACTTGTGCCCGGCAGCGACAACTTTCTTCTGCAATTCTTGAAAGTTGTAAATTTCACCGTTAAAAACAATCCAGACAGAATCATCTTCATTGGAAATTGGCTGCTGTCCAGTTGCCAGGTCGATTATAGAGAGCCGAGTCATGCCCAGCGCAGCTGGACCGACTGTCGTCATGCCGCGCTCGTCTGGACCGCGGTGGTGGATGGTCTGACACATAGCTTGAAGCGTCCCTTGGTCAGGACCAATGGGACTGCTATTCAGGTTGAAATAACCAACTATGCCACACATTATTTATTTAGGCTCCGGCTGCGTTTCACTCCGCCTTCGCTCGCCTTCCGGCTTGCCCTGTTCGCTCCGCTGCGAACGGCTCTTCGCCGCTCTTGCTTCGCTTCTAGCGTAGCGAGATTATACTTGTAAAAGCAGGATTCAGTCTCGTTTTGAGGCTCAATTTGAAGGCGATGTTAAACTAAAAAACTATGACCAGTCTGCTTCAGTCTTATCCTGACGACTTCTATCGCCGCTC
>JAKFVJ010000144.1 GCA_021732245.1 Candidatus Obscuribacterales bacterium
ATTGGGATATATTGTGGCTATCCACGATTACAAGTTACTGGCTAAATGGGTCAGCTTTCTTGTTTAAAGGAAGTGACTTGGGAGTGGCTGATAGTGGTTCTTCTTCCACCGGTGCAGATTTTGACTCAGCCGAAGGCGGGGTCGAAACAGCTGGGGTTGCAACTGGCTGACTGGAAACAGGTTCTTGTGCTTGAGTTGCAGAAGCTGGAGTTTGCGAAGCCGGCACAGCTTCTGCCGGTGCAATAGTCGACGGCGTTGCGGTTAACGGTTCTGCTTGAGGAGCAGGCGTTGCACTCGTTGGCTCAACAGGTTTTGATTCTTGAACAGGCTCACTTGCGGGAGGTTTTTCCTGCGTTTTTACTGGTGCCGCCTTGTCAGCCGCGTCATCGTCAGCGTCAATTTCCTTGCCTTCTTGTTGCGCCTTTTGAATATCTTTCATGCGCACCGACTCCCACATTGAGCCGTCGCTGAACTTCACAGCCAAAACTCGTATCTTGGCTTGATGAATATTGCTGCGCAATTTGTAATGAGCGAACTTGCCGCCGGCTAAGCCGCCCTGGGGTACAAACGCCTCATCGTTGGCATGAAAAGTACCGCGGCTTGCCCCGCTTTTATCCAAATAACGAACTCTAAACTTAACCGCATTAATAGCTTTATCAGAGACATTCTTGTAATCTATATACGTTTTACCGAAGACCGGCAGACCAAAGGAGTCAAATCCCAGTTCTGTACGTCCGCCTGTAATTTCTACAGGGCAACCGGTTTCCGGCACGACATCCATGGCAATGGTCTGTGTCGTAAAAGGCGTAATTTCCTGAGCTGTACAAGGTCCGGGGAATAGTCCGCAAAGCAAGACAAAGGAGAGAACAACTATGCAACGTTTATTCAGGCTTTTACTTATAGCCTCAGTCATAACGCTCAATCTCCCTGGACTTTCCGCATCAGCTCAAACTGGTACGTCTCAATCAGCAAAACCGGATCTCGTCCTCACCATCTTACATACAAACGACCTGCACGCACACGAAGACTCATTTTTAGAAAACGGCCGCGTGCTTGGCGGTACCGCCCGATTAACCTACTTAATACGTGCCATTCGAGCCAGAACACCAAACGTATTAACTATAGATGCCGGTGATATTTTCCAAGGTACAGCCTATTTCAAGTTTTACTCGGGAGCCACAGAGGTTGCCTATTTGAACAATGCCGGCTACGACATTTACACAATCGGCAATCATGAATTTGATAATGGGTCGGATAATCTAGCCAAGCAATTGCAGTCAGCCAAATTCAGCATTATCTCCGCCAATATAGACGCTTCGGCAAAACCGGAATTAGCCAAACTCATTAAGCCCTCTACAATTCGCACAATTGAAGGAAAGAAAGTTGGTTTTGTGGGCGCAGTTACACCTGATCTTGAAAAAATTTCTTTAACGACAGGCGACGTACACATCAAAGAATCCGGCGAACCAACAGCATGGATAAAACCCATTGCCGACGAAGTTGCGAATCTCAAACAGCAAGGCGTGGACAAAATTATTCTAGTAACGCACTGTGGCGTTGACAGAGACAAAGTGCTGGCAGAAAATATCCCGGCAGTGGATGCCATCATTGGTGGTCACAGCCATACGCGCCTCAACAGACCTGTAGTAATCAATCACGCTGACGGCAGCACTTGCACTATTGTGCAGACAGGCTGCTTTGGACGCACATTAGGCAAATTGCGCTTGTCCTTCGATAACAAAGGACAGGTATTGACACCACTTACAAAATACAACCTCATTAGCATTAACGAAAAAATCGGTGAGTCACCAGATGTAAAAAAATATTTGGCTGGCAAGAGTCAGCCAATACTAGCTCTACGCAATAATATCCTTGGATTTGCGCTAGGCAATTTCGACAATCGCTCACAAGGACTGCCGGCTGATACAGCCATGGGCAACCTGGTTGCAGACGCGGTATACGAATTAGGCAGCAAGTACGGAGCCACCATCTCCTTCCATAATCGCGGCGGCATTCGCGGGCGCATTGATCAAGGGCCAATCAGTTTGGAAAAGATAGAAGAAGTCTTGCCGTTCAACAATGCAGTAGTGATTGCCACTGTTTCTGGTGGCACAATCAAAAACGTAATTGAGCATGCGCTGTCCAATAACCCCAGCGGCAAATTTTTGAATGTACACGGACTGAAAATTACATATGATCCAACAAAGCCTTCAGAACAGCGCGTTGTAAGCCTCCTGGTGGAGGCAACTCCCAATAACTGGAAACCTATTAATTTGGAAAAGAGCTATCGGGTAGCACTCAACGACTATAACTTCTCCGGCGGTGAAGGATTTGATTTTGCCGGCGCCACTGATGTGACATCAACCAAAATAAGATTGGCAGACGCACTGGTGGCTTATCTCAAGAAACATCCCAAGATAAGCCCAGTCAGCGCTGTGAGAGTTACGCCGGTAGACAACACGATTTCGGATAATCATTTTAGTTCAACACCGAAAGGTCGCACCGGCGTAAAGGGTGCCGTCAACTAGAAGCCGAGAACGTTTCTCAGTCCTGAGAGCATCGACGGATTATTGTAGAAGCCCGTACCGGAAGCAATGCCGTTTTGCACATTGATAATGCGGTTGAGGCGATCTTGTACTCTAGCTGCCCTATCAGGACTTAGCGTTCCTGATGAAAGCAGCTGTTGAAGATATTGCTGCTCGGAAGTTAGGCGATTGTTCCAATAGCTATTCAAGCCTGTTTGCTGACCTTGCAGTCTTGCTAATTCGGCTTGCAGGCGGGCTTGTCTGTCCGGTGACAAATTGCCGTTGGCTAAACGTTGCTGGATTCGGGCAAGCTTGTCGTTAAGGTTGGTTTGCTGTCCCCAATATGGTCTTACTTGAAGGCTATTGGCGCCA
>JAKFVJ010000145.1 GCA_021732245.1 Candidatus Obscuribacterales bacterium
GTCCTCAGTGACCTATATACCCAATGAATAGGCAGCCTATTATTTAAATTATTGGAGGAATTTATTGCCTAAAAGTTGCGCCGGCGTTTTCAGAGAGGCTCTGGCGCATCGTTTTGAGCGTTGCATCGACGGTTTCGGCTCTTAGAGTCTCTGTCGGGTGCTGGAAGGTCAAACGATAAGACAAGCTGCGTTTTTGGGCGTCCAACTCAAACTGGGAGACTAATTCGACCTTTATCAGGTGTTCACCAGCCTTAACTATCAAATCGTAAAGTTTCGCTTGTGGTGTTGTCTTATCAGCATCGACTGTGAGATCTCTAACTACATAGGGTGTCGTATAAATCTCGCTGAATTTAGTTGGAACCCCAATTCGGCGTAATTTATCCAAGCTAAGTTCAAACAAATAGGCTGGGCTGCGCAAAGACTTTTCTTCAATTAGCGCCGGATGGATTTCGCCCAGACAACCAATCTCTTCACCTTCATGGTCAATTACGCACGAACGTCCCGGATGGAATTGTGAACGCATCAGCGCTGAATTTTTTGTGTTAGCAACGTATTTGATTTTCGTTGTGTCCACTGCCAATTTGCTCAATAAGTTTTCCACTGCACCTTTTGCAGAATAAAAATCAACTACTGCTTCGCGCTTGCCGGCATAATTACTTTTGCCATCGCCAAGTTGAGTATTTTCTTGCCACTGGCTCAAGGTGTTCGAGCCACTTATTGCTCCTGCCATACGCACTTCTTCATAGGTGCCTGTGTTTTTGTCATCTGAATTTGATTGACGCTCATACACGCGACCGATTTCGAAGATCCAAGCATCGTGCTGTCCATGATTGTGATTGTAGGCAACAGCATCGACAAGTCCCGGTACAAGACTCTGGCGCATGACTTTGTGTTCCGGTGACAATGGATTGAGAACGCATACAGCCTTCTTATCGCCCTCTTCCAAGGCTTTGCCGACAAGACTGCTGGTCCAAGTTTCATTCAATCCACTGGCAATAAGCGTTTGACGAGCCAGCAAGAGCAAGGTATCCGGCGGTGAAGGCGCCATTGTTGTGCGCGGCATTGCCGGTTCAATGCGGTCATAACCCCAGAGACGGCAGACTTCTTCGATGAGATCTATTTCGCGATAAACATCGCGTTGTCTAAAACTCGGAACAAGAACTTCAACAACACCTTGTTCTTTTGTCTTTCCGGCAAATCCCAAAGGTTCCAATAATTCAATTGTTGCTTCCGGAGTAATTTCAATATCGGACAAGCGTTTGACTTGGCTCAATCGCAAATCGACAGTCATAGGCTTGACCATGTCTTGACCGGCGTATTTGAGCTTGCCAAGCTTGCCGCCACAAGCTTCCAGAATCAAATGAGCTGCTCTGTCTGATGCTCTGGCGACAGAACACAAGTCGACACCACGTTCAAAACGCAAGCTGCTGTCACTGGACAATCCTAAAAGACGACTTGATCTGCGCACACGTGCATGGTTGAAGCAAGCTGCTTCCAGGGCAATGTTTTTGCTTGCGTCACTTATTTCGCTTTCTTTGCCACCCATGACACCGGCAACACCGACGACTCTATCCTTGTCTGCAATGACTAGAACTTCATCTGAAAGTTCGCGCTCTTTGTCATCAATAGTTGTTAGCTTTTCGCCTTTTTTTGCACGGCGTGCTTCAAGGTTATTACCACTGAGTTTAGTCAAATCGTAGGCATGCAATGGCTGACCAAGCTCATGCAAAACATAGTTTGTCACATCAACAATGTTATTGACTGTGCGAATCCCAATCGCTTCCAGCCTGCGAGCAATTCGCGCAGGAGATGGACCGACTTTCAAATCGGCAAGCAAACGAATCGTAAAATACGGACAATCGTCCGCATTTTCTACGCGCACTTCAAATTCTTGAGCGAAGCTTTCCTCCGGCAATCTCCAGTCAACATGTTTGAGCGGGCGCTTCAACAATGCCGCCACTTCACGCGCCATGCCGAACACACAAAGTGCATCACCACGATTGGACCGTGGTTCTACGTGCAAGACATGATCAGGATAGAGATGCAGTAATTTCTTTACGTCGGCGCCCAGTTCGGCTCCTCCGTTCAAAACAAGTATGCCTTCATTTTCTGCCAGGTTAAGACCGATTTCCGGCGGTGAGCACAACATTCCGGAAGAATGGACACCGCGGATTTTCGTTTCCTTTATCTCAAATGCTGTTCCATCATGACGGTTGATGACACGAGCGCCCGGCAACGCAACTGGAATTCTTTGTCCAACGACAATGTTGCTCGCACCGCAAACAATTTCCAGCGGTGCCTGATCGGAAGCAACTTTCACTTTGGTCAGACGAATCTTGTCAGCGTTGGGATGTGGATTAATCTCGACAATTTCGCCAACAAGTAGCGGGCCCTGAATGTCGGGACCAACCTTACGAACCTCCTCAACTTCAAAGGCACCCATGGTCAGCTTCTCTGCCAACTCCTGTATGGACACGCCATCGAGATCTACATAGTCAGACAACCAATCAAAGGACAAACGCATAATTTAGAACTGCTCCAGGAAACGAAGATCGCTTGAATAAAAGTGGCGAATATCATTGATACCGTACTTAAGCATTGCCAGTCGCTCAATACCTATTCCGAAGGCAAATCCACTCCATTCTTCAGGATTGATACCAACCCCATTCAAGACATTTGGATCAACAAGACCGCACCCTAAAAGTTCCAACCAGCCACGTTGACCGCAGGTGCGGCAGCCGGAGCCTTCACAGAAAGGACACTGGCTATCAAGTTCAGCCGACGGTTCTGTAAACGGGAAAAAGTCCGGACGAAAACGCGTCTTCAAATCCTTTTTGAATAGCAAGCGAATAAATTCGCTGAGCACGCCTTTCAGTTGTCCCATGGTTACGTCTTTG
>JAKFVJ010000227.1 GCA_021732245.1 Candidatus Obscuribacterales bacterium
GGGTACCTACCTTTTACTGATGTTTATTTTCTTGATTAATCGAATAATTGTATCGCCTAATTATGGGGGAAGATTCTTAGCACTTTTCTCTGCCACTTCATATCGGGTATAAGGTGTAATCCCTTTTGTTGGCAATGTCGCTCAGTGGACATTAAAGACCCGAAGATCCTTTATGAAAAGTTCCAGCCGCCCGCCGGTCTGGAATTCGTTCGCTACTTGTTCAAAATTCGCGCTCAAGAAGTGGATATTCTCGATTTCAAATTGAAAGCTGGATTGCCGAGGAAAAAAAACGAACCTTATGCTCCAGTCGAACATATGTTGCCAAACGACCGAGAAATCATAGCTAAGGGAATTTCGGCGTTTTCTAATAGCGCGGGTGGAGTCTTGGTTTGGGGGGTAGATTGCTCAAGTTCAGGCGGCACTGATATTGACGCAGTGA
Source organism: Candidatus Obscuribacterales bacterium (assembly GCA_021732245.1). GTDB lineage: Bacteria > Cyanobacteriota > Vampirovibrionia > Obscuribacterales > Obscuribacteraceae > SBAT01. The sequence goes on from JAKFVJ010000227.1 coordinate 440, forward strand.
CCAACTTGATACCGCTAAAGAATCCCAAACAGTTCTACGGTGACATCCAAACTGCGCTGCATGAGCTAACAAAGCCCGCTATTAAAGTTGACTGCCATATTGTTTTTGTTGATCCCGACCAAATGGATCAGAAACTGCAAGAGGGCTACATTGTCATGTTTGTTCCGCCGATAGATTCAGCGCGGTTTCCAGTCATCAGCAAAGTAGACAATCAATGTTATGTTCGGGTGGGTGGTTCATCAATTAAACCGGCTCCAGATGACCTTGTGCGAATGGAAAGACAGCGCGCCTCCGGTCAGCTGAAGGATTACTCTTTGGCATACCGGGGACCGCTGCGGCACATGCTTGAATATCATCGCCATGATGCTGACTTAGCTGCGTATGCCAAGGTTGTGACTGAAGGCGAGTGGCCGCAAAAAATTAAGAGCATGGATTGCGCCATTCGCTATATCGAGAATTCATTTGGGCGGTCAAATCCAGCACTTATTCCTGCATGGACGTGGATGAAGGTTCTCTATGGCAATAATTGTCAATCTAAGGAAGGCGATGTCTACATTGATAAAGCTGTTGCACTATGCCGAGAACTAAACCTTACGCATGACCCGGACATGGAATTTGGAAATATTCTATCGCTACAGGCCGAATCTTTAGCGGCGCGGGGACTCGCACAAGAAGCAATAGCGGCCTTATCTGAAGCGGTTGCGGTAATGGAAAAATTTCCAGAAAAATATAAGCCAGAGACGATTGACGATTGGGTTTATGACCCACTAGCCAGTGCGAAGGCTGATTTAACCGATCCGAAAAAGTGGGTTGCTGAATCGCAACAACGCCGAGCAGAGGATGGTCGGACCAGCTTCAGCTTTCCCATACCTACTGACTTTATGATAACCAGGAACAAAGAACAAAACGAATCAGATTGACGCCAGAACGAGTCCGTGTAGGTCTTCTTCTAGCCTGCTCTTTGTCAATCGCAAAACTTTCTCTGTAGCAGCACCTTTGTCGGTAACTTGGTAGCAAAGGCTGACTATCGTTCCTTCTGCGCTTGGTTTTAAATACACTGTCGCAGTTAGGATGTCGGTTGCTTCGCTGCGCCGGTCTAGTTCCCGAAAGTCTATGCTGGCAGTCAATACTCCGGCTGCCTGGTCCTGTTTCAACAGTCGCCAGGGAAGAAGCCCGGTGGTAGAGCCGGGCGTCAAAATAGGACCATCGAATGTGGATTTAAGGATGCCCCAAGCGACTGCTAGAGGAACCGGCCATACTTCCGGTGGCGGCTCCAGGAGCGTTTCAAGCCGCCGGTTATCCAGCCGCTTGAAGCAGTACCAAACACTCATACCGGCTATGGCTCCTGCCACGAGCGGCACACCGGAAGAGACAATTAGACTTGTGAGATAACACACTAAGATAAATGCGATGAATCCGGTAGGCAGACCGGCCCATGCGGCTAACATGCGATGTCTCCGAACAGGTCATCGTCTGGTTCTTGCGCTGTTTCCGTTTCTGCCGGTCTTGTAGATAAAAGCGACTCGTCTACATCAAGCGGTGGCGGATATGGTGGCGGGTGTTTTTCTTCGTCCGTCTCATCTGCGTAATCTCGCCAGCTCAATGCTTGCAATATGACAGGTGGCGCAACCGGCGTGAATACAAGTATGTCGCCTGGTTTCATTCGCGTTAACTCTTCTGCTGGCATAACCGGCCGCCGCTCTGTTGTTTCTATTAGTTGCCCGCTACTGGTTACGCTGGTGATTCTCTCTTCCTTCATTCCAAGCGCTCGGCTTGTGCGTTCTGCCGATTCCAGATCATTGGGCGGGAAAACAATTCTGATAGCCGGTTGGCTGGCAAATAGCGGTGCTTCAGTGCCATAGACATTTTCCAGTTGCTTGTAGTCCTGGCAGCCAAAAGTAAGTGAGATACCGTCATGCCGCAAGATCGTCAACCTTTGCGCCAGGTCGCTTATCCTGCCCATATTAGGCAGTTCATCCGCCAAGATTTTTATGGGATGCTCAAAATTGAATTTGCGAATGACAAGAAAAACAGAATTGAACATGAGCGCTGAAAGGGGCTTCAATTCAAAGCGATCGGCTTGCACGGCAATGTACCAAGTAAATAAGTTTCTTTGTAGAGACTCGAAATCAAGATCGGTGGTTCTCGTTAATTCCCGTATCCGAGGCGCGTTCCAAATGCCCAACCGGCTTAAGAGCCCGGCGGCAATGGAAGCTCTTTGATTCTCCGCTGAATTTTCTATGAATGCCTCATATAGCTTTGCCGCCAAAGCGACATCGCTTCGACTAAGCATTGGAGCCAGCTGTGCTGAGCCTTTACCTAATAGGTCCAGGACGAATCCAATATGACAGTTGCCTGAATTACGTTCGCTGAAACTGTGCAGCACTAAAGACGTTAATAACAAGCGCTCGGCTTGCTCCCAGAACTGGTCCCCTTTATGGCTTCCTAACG
>JAKFVJ010000326.1 GCA_021732245.1 Candidatus Obscuribacterales bacterium
GTCCTAACTGACCGTAAAATATCAAGTCATAGCTGTATTCATTACCGCAATGTCCACAGTAAGAAAGCTCTGCAAGTTGACCGATTTGGCTTACACATGTGGGATTGATAGACTCAATGCCGTAAAAGAGATGTTCGCTTTCAGGAGCAAGGCTTGCGACATTTGGATCGTCTGCATTCAAAACCGTCTTCGAGTGGTTGATGGCAATGCCTTTATTGATTAGTCGCGCAGTGGTATCAAGCTCACCAAAACGATCCAGCTGATCGCGAAATAGATTGGTGACAATGACATTGTCAATTTCAATTTCGGCGGCAATCAGAGGAAGCGCTGCTTCATCTATTTCGAACAAACAATAGTCCGTGTCCAGCTTTCCTTGCCAATTGGCATTATCGATAAGCGTCGCTGTAATTCCTGTTACCAAATTTGCGCCCTGGCGATTGTGCACTAATTTGTAACCGGCTTTGGAAAGAATTGAGGCCAGAAATCCGGAAGTCGTACTTTTCCCGTTGGTGCCGGATACGGCAATCACACCGAGTCTACTTTGCTTTGCTAATTTGTTCAAAACAGAAGGTGACAAGCGTCGAGCAACTTTACCGGGTAAGTTGGTGCCAAGTCCCAGTCCGGCAACGCGAATTGCTTGCGCGGATAATTTGCCGGCGGCAATGGCAAGACTGTCGGTTACCTGAGACAAGATGGTCATCCTTGAAAAATTTGATTGAGATTAGGATTGATGTAAGCCATGAGATCAGTCTTGCTTGCGCGAATAATCAGTTCTTCGCCTAATGGGAAACGATAGACAATGTGCGCGCCGTCTATGAAAATTGCCGCAGTTCTTGTCTCGGAAACTATTTTCATTTCCTCTGCGAGATTTGTAATCAGTCCCTTGGTCAAATGCCAATTTTCATTGGGGCGCGGGCATGGCTCGCGTACTACATATTGGAAGCTGCGATCTGTAATTGGTAGTACTGTTCCACCTGCTGCTCTTAAAAATCCTGTTGAGCCTGCTGGTGGTCCAACTAATATCCCTGAAGATCTTTGTTCTTCGCGTTTGCCTGGTACTTCAATGAAATAGCGACTGGTACCTGCCGGATTGCTGTGGCAAATGAGCACTTCGTTCAAGACTTGTTGAGTGATTGCTTGACCGTTCAACACCAATTCCAAACGCAGAATTGGTTTGGGTGTCAGTTTGCCCGCTTCGATATCATCGAGTGTTTGGCTGAAGTTCTTATCGTTGGCAATGCAAAAGTGACCAAAGCTGGAAGAGGTCGCCGAATTTACGCCGAGAATGGGAATGGATAAAGTGTGATGAGAGGCATCCAGAAATGTGCCGTCACCGCCGACGGAAACAATAAGATCTACATCGGTGACTATTTTCTTGTTGAGATCGGCGCGTGCCGCCATGTAGTAATCGATATTGCGACGCGTGAGTTCGCCTTTGATTTTTTCCAGTGTGCCGTAGTGTTCATCGTGAGCACGAACAACACGCGTGACCGAGGCGTGACCTTGTTCAATGAGCTCTAAAAAGCGCGGCTCTTTATGTTCGACCCCTTGTATCTGGTAAGTCGATTTCTTGTAAACGATAAGAACTCTTGAGAGCTTCACGGCTTTTGACTATCTATGACAAAGGGTTCTCAAGAACAGTTGAGATTAAGGATACTCAAGCATTCAGGACTTGAAGGTTAGCAGATTTGGCTGCCCGTGTCAGTCCCCCGCTGTCAACTGTTATACTTAATGATCCCGCAGAACAACTGCGGCATTCGAGGTTATTAGCAATGACGCTTACTGGAGCTCAGATTCGCGACAAATTTGTTGCGTACTTCCGTGACAAACGGGGGCACTTGTACTTGCCTTCGGCAAGCCTTATTCCTGATAACCCGACTTTGCTTTTGACGTCAGCCGGCATGGTTCCTTTCGTGCCGATTTTTCTTGGGCTAAAGCCGCCTACCGATCCGCCACGTGCCGTGACCGTGCAAAAGGTTACTAGAGCTGGTGGAAAAGATTCCGACATTGAAAACATCGGACGCACTCAAAGACACCACAGCTTTTTTGAAATGCTGGGCAACTTTAGCTTTGGCGATTATTTCAAGAAGGATGTAATTCCCTGGGCGTGGGAATTGTGCACCAAAGATCTTGGCTTGGAGCCCGATAGAATTTCCGTATCTGTTTTTGCCGGAGATGAGCAAAATGCAGCTGACGATGAGTCGTACGATATTTGGCACAAAGTAGTTGGCGTTCCTAAAGAACGAATTCATCGTTTAGGTCGCGCAGACAATTTCTGGGGTCCGCCAGGGCCGACGGGGCCATGCGGGCCTTGTACAGAGCTTTATTACGACAGAGGTCGTGAATTTGGCTGCAATGATGATCCGGAAAAGTGCGGCATCGGCAAATGCGAATGTGATCGTTATCTAGAGTTCTGGAATCTTGTCTTGATGGAACTCTTTAAAGACGAGAATGGTAAGTTCAAGCCTTTGGAGAAGAAAAACGTAGACACAGGCTCGGGTCTTGAGCGTGTGGCGACAATTCTGCAGAAGAAGCGCAATACATTTGAAACAGATTTGCTCTTTCCGATTCTGGAAGCTGCCGGCAAGTTGGCGAATGTCAATTACGATGGCTCAGAAGGCAATGAGAAAGATGTCTATTTAAAGATCATCACCGATCACGCTCGCTGCGTAACTTTCTTAATTGCTGACGGCGTGCGCACAAGCAACATTGGCCGCGGCTATGTCTTGAGATTTATCATTCGCAGAGCTGCTCGTTTTGGACGATTGCTCGGAATGAAAGAGCCGTTCATCTACAAACTGGTCCCAAAAGTCGTGGAAGCATACGGAAGCCACTATACGGAACTGAAAGAAAACGAACAGGCCATCATCAAA
>JAKFVJ010000026.1 GCA_021732245.1 Candidatus Obscuribacterales bacterium
GATATTGTTGGAATCGGCCCTGGTGATATAGGTATGCTGCCAAAATACTTCTTGACCATTTCTTGGGCGGCATCTTTCTGAATGTCGCCGGCAATAACCAAAGTGGCATTGTTGGGCCAGAAATAGTGGTCATAGAATTCTTTTACATCGGCTACTTTCAAATTGTCGAGGTCTGATTTCCAGCTAATCGATGGATTGCGGTAAGGGTGTCTCACAAAAGCCAAAGACCTGACTTCTCTTGAAAGAATGTCTAACGGGTCTTTGGTTTTCTCATCAAGCTCATCGTTAACTTCCTCAATGGCATTACGCAGATCTTCTTCGCTGAAATTGGCATTGCGCATGCGCTCGGATTCAATCTTCAGTGCCAACTCTAATTTGTTGGATGGCAGAGTCTCGAAAAATGTAATGAAGTCGTCTGATGTGTAGCCATTGAATTGCCCGCCGTTGCGCACAATAGCGGAAGCTAGTTTGTCTTTCTTGAAACTACCGATATTGCCGAACAGTAAGTGCTCTAAAACGTGAGCGGTCCCGGTTTTGCCCAGTGGATCGTTGCTTGCTGCCGTGTGATACCACATCAATGTTGAAACTACCGGAAATGCCGGTGTCTCAATGAAAATGACTTTGAGTCCGTTTGGTAATTCTAAATACGCCGGTGCGGTTGTTTTGTTGTCTTCGGAAGTCTCAGCCAGTGCAACAGATGTTGTCTGAATGAATACCGAACACAAAACGCACAGTACTGCGAGCGCTTTTTGAATGCCGAGGTTCAAAGTGAGCATTGGGGTGTCGCCTTATTAAAAACTTCATTGTATAGGTTTAGTGCATAGGCATTGAACGGAAACTTTCTAATTGATAATATTTCTCAACTAGGTAATTTTTTGAGGAAATTGGCCATTGACGCCAGTAGTTGTTTATCCTGAAAAGACCGCCAGCATTGGAGTCGATGCCGGTAAAAGCACTGCTTTGCAATTGGATACGATTGTTCTTGCAGGTAACCCCAACGTTGGAAAATCTGTAATTTTTAATGCTTTGACCGGTGCCCAAGCTGACGTTTCCAACTACCCAGGCACAACTATTGACATCGCCTCCGGAAAGATGGGTGACCAGCATCTGGCAGATACGCCGGGAGTTTATGGCGTCTCCAGCTTCAACGACGAAGAGCGTGCGGCAAGACGCATGATCTTAGAGGCGGATCTCGTAGTAAATGTTGCTTCCGCACTGAGTCTTGATCGTGATCTTTTTCTGACTCAGCAGTTGATTGATATGCAAAAGCCTATGATTCTGGTGCTCAATCAATTTGACGAAGCAATCGCTCGTGGTGTCACTATCGACATAGACAAACTAGTTCAATTGCTGGGCATACCGGTGTTAACCTGCGTGGCCGTAAAAGGACAGGGAATTGAAGAAATCAAATCCAACATCAAAAATGCATGCGTTGGAAATGTAAGCACCTTCATTACGGATCTCCTCAAACCACTACTTGCGCAGGGACTTTCACCGTCAGAAGCGCTTTTAGTAATTGAAGGTGACGAACCAACCGCATCGATGCACAACCTAACAGCCGGCAAGTGGCGATCAGAAATTTATAAAGAACGCCGCAAGCGCGTTAACGACATTGTTGCGCAAGTGGTATCAGTTGTAAAAAGTCGAGAGTCGTTATCAATAAAGCTTGGTCGCCTTCTATTGCATCCGATTTACGGCAATGTTGTTGCAATACTTGTTTGCTATTTCATTTTTTACCAATTCCTTGGTGTTTTTATCGCCGGCAATATAGTCGATATTACCGAGAAAAAAGGCATGCGTGTCTTTTACGAGCCGACTGTGCGACGTATCTGTGCAAACGTATTTCCATCGGTCATCACAATTGGAAATACAAATTACGCTTATCCGACTGGAACCTTGTCTTCACCTGATCAGGCTGGACTGATGGATGCTGAAATAGCAAACACGCCGGCAGATGAAGTGAAATGGAATTTTTGGCCGAAGGCTGGAATTCTGGAATTTTTCGGTAATGCTTTGGTTGGTGACTATGGTGTTTTGACTCTGACTGTCACTTATCTAATTGGCTTGTTGATGCCGCTTGTCTTAGGCTTTTACTTGGGACTGTCGCTTTTAGAAGACTCCGGGTATTTACCTAGGCTGGCAGTAATTGTTGATCGACTTATGACTAAGATTGGACTAAATGGTCGCGCCATTATTCCTCTTATTCTTGGATTGGGTTGTGTGACAATGGCAACAATCACGACAAGACTTTTAACAACACGCAGAGAAAAAATAATTGCAACGGCACTTCTGGGAGTGGCAATTCCCTGCTCAGCGCAACTTGGTGTTGTCTCCGGCACACTAGCCAAGTCCGGTGGACCTATTGCCTGGTCTGTCTACGGCACAGTTGTCTTCGGCATTTTGGCTTTGACGGGCCTTTTGCTGAACATGGTGATGCCCGGTCAATCCGGCGCACTAGTAATAGATTTGCCGCCGATGCGTCTACCTCGTATGAGCAACGTATTGAAAAAAACGTGGAAGAAGTCGTGGAATTTCTTCCGTGAATCGGTGCCAATGTTCGCTATCGCAGGACTTGTCGTTACCCTTGCACAAGTTGTTGGTTTATTGGATTGGTTCATCAATCTCTTGCAGCCAATTGTCGTCAATTGGTTGAAACTACCAAATGACCCGCGTATTGCTACAACATTCATATTAGGAATTGTGCGCCGTGATTTTGCAGCCTTTGGCTTGACCGATGTTTCGTTAACGGCGGTGCAAGCGGTTGTCGCCATGATTGTCATTACGCTATTTGTGCCATGCATTGCCACAGTCGGCGTCATGATTAAAGAGAGAGGGCCCAAAGTGGCCCTTACGATTTGGGTGGGTTC
>JAKFVJ010000389.1 GCA_021732245.1 Candidatus Obscuribacterales bacterium
CGCAACTTCCATGATGAAGACTACGCAACCGCTTCCACGTACTGAAGGCTTGAGCTGATTGATGGGAAACTATCACGATCAGTTCTTAGGGGAGCATTGGGGCGGCGACGCCCCATGCTTACCCGACTCAGGGGGAGAAATACGTAGGCAAGACTCAGGATTTAATCTTTAGAAGGCTGGCGATAGCCCGGAACCAAATGATTTAGCTTATTGGCTATCAAATAAGCCTTAAATGAAGCTTTTAAGTCAATTCCATTGAACATATTTTTGGGCGTAAAACCGCTGATGCGCCTTAAGGCACAGACATTCTGGACAAGTTCAGTTGCGTGCCCTTGCTCATCAAATCGCTTGACCGAAGCAACGCAACGCAGAAGATCTTTTCCATAAGGCGAATAAGTCTGAACGGATTCTGCCTGGTACACACCCAAGATCTTGTTTGTCGGTGAACTTAGTTCAAGATTGGTGCTGCGAAGTCTTTGCGTCATTTCCAAATCACTGAGTTTAATGAGTTCGTTCAAGTCAATTTGCTGTATTTGCTTTCCGTATACCAAATCGACATCGACGACATACGGATAGGCATCATAGTCCCAAATACCGCCCAAACTATCCATTTGCGTACCCATCGTTTGCTGGTCGGACTTAAACGGCACAGTAATTTGTGTGGTGTCAGTCAGCCCAGACTTGTAATCATGCCTGTAGTAGTTGGTCAGAGTTTCCACTCGCCACGTACCGATGGCCCATGTAGGAACTCTGTACCAGCGCAGTCTTGGCACCATTCTTGATAGCGCCTGTTGATTGAAATCAGCGCCGACCTTGAAGCTGCTGTTTACAGGCGGCAATTGAACGCTATGCTCAACTCCACCCTGCAATCGCTGTGCCTGAGCCGAACTCACTGAGGCAATAAGCCAAAGTGCTAGTAGCAATTTCGGCTTTCTCATTGGTGTCACCGTTCAGAAGGAATTCGTTTACCAAGCGCATAGCGAAGGTGCGGAAAAAGCGACGCCAGCCTTTCAACAACAACTCCGGGCATCGTGAGGATAAGCTCGCGAGAGCCACCGGCTGCCAGAGCCGACATAACTTCATTTGCACACTCCTCAGAACTGATGCTCAGCAAGTTGCGCATAAGCCAACCTTCAATGTCGTTCTTCTCCGAGATGGTTGTCGGATTTTTTCTTTGACCGACATTGTTCTTTTCGAAAAATTCCGTTCTCACCCAACCTGGGCAAACTGTTATCACATCAATGTTTTTCTTCGCCAATTCAGCACCCATGCCTTCGGACATGCCGGTCATGGCAAACTTAGAAGCTGCATAACAAACGCTTCCCGGAAATGAAACCTTGCCGGCAACTGACGAGACATTAACTATCTTGCCGTGTCCCTGTGCCATAAATGTCGGCAACACAGCGTAAGTTGCATAAAGCGCGCCAAAGAAATTGACTCCAAACACATACTTCCAATCTTCCGGCGTCAGCTCGTCTATTCTTCCCGGTTTAGCTAAGCCGGCATTATTTACGAGAATATCAACCCCGCCAAATTTATCGTTACAGACAGAGGCCAGCTCTTTCGATAGGTTTTCATCGGCAATGTCGCCGGGCACACCAACGGCTTGCCCACCTGCTGCTTCCACTAACTTGACAGTACTTTCCAAAAGTTTCACGCTGCGTGCATTAAGCACTAACTTAGCCTTGTACTGAGAGGCAAGCTGTGTAGCCAGAGCCTTGCCAATACCGGACGAAGCTCCTGTGATAATTACTCTCACGCCTTCTGGAAGACCACGACCATTTTTCATTACTCGAACCTCAAAGTTTTCCCTATATTACCGTCTTGAGAAGCCTAAGTAAGCAACCAAAGCGTTTCGTAGCCGTAGACAGCCAGCATTTCCGACACCTTGCCGTCATAGTCAGAGCTTGTCAGAACGTTCTTGAATAATTCAACAATATTTGCCTTCGAATAAGCTTTGCGTCGTTGCTCAATGACTTTCTTTCCGGCATCGGTCAGCGTAGGTGTCGACCTAATCCAAACACTATCCAAGACGATGGAGAGAACAGATAAGCAACTAATACTCAAGAGAAGGACATCAAACAATAGAGTCTGCGCCATACCAGCGTGCAATACGAGCAACTCCAATAAATCGACACAGACTAAAAGCAAGATAAACATCACGATTAAGGCAATCAGCAGTGCTCGTATGATGAAGCTTAGTATTCGGCAAAAGCGAACGGCAAAGTTAGAGTGCGATATGTGATCAAGAACACTTGTTACCTCATTGTAGAGCGGCAACATCGTCGAAATCGATAAGACTAATTTGAAGCAAATGGCATTTACAACCGCTGTAATAAGAACAATCACAAAAGCATTGAGATTGGGAACAAGACGCCAGGCAACATTAATAATCACAGCAAATCCAATTGCTGCAATTATCAGCAACCAGGCAGAAAGCCCTTCCTGTTTCTTCTTATTCAGAATGAGACCGTTATTGGTAAGTGACGAAGTAATCTCTGAAGAAATAAGTTCCTTGTATGGAGCGCTCAGGACATCAGCGGCAAATCTGCCTAATGCAGCCGGAGAAAAGTAAGCTTTTAAGTGACGGGGATCCTTCAAAATCTGCTGCACAACCTGGCGAACCTGAGTCGTCAAAACCTTGTAAGAACCGGACAGTTTAGCCAATATAACTAGAGGATTTGAAGACTTCGGCAGAGGATTTACTTTGTCGACCTGTTGTTTTGCTTTATCCCTCAAAAACTCCTTGGTCTTCGTCCAAAGTTGTCGTTCATAGGAAAGTAAAAGGTCGCCACCACTGTCACCCACCTTAAGCGCTCGATGAAAGAGATCAAAACCTAGAACAACCATAGTATGGGTCATATCA
>JAKFVJ010000073.1 GCA_021732245.1 Candidatus Obscuribacterales bacterium
CCTTTTACTCGCGCCTGACCACCTAGTTTTCCTTCTGTACCTACTTCACGAGCTACACGTGTTACTTCAGAAGCGAATGAACTTAATTGGTCCACCATCGTGTTGATGGTGTTTTTCAGTTCTAAAATTTCCCCTTTAACATCCACCGTGATTTGTTTGGACAAGTCGCCGTTAGCAACAGCTGTCGTCACATCAGCAATGTTTCTCACCTGAGCTGTAAGATTGGATGCCATTGAATTCACGGAGTCCGTCAAATCTTTCCATGTGCCGGAAACGCCTTTTACTTCAGCTTGTCCACCCAGTCGTCCTTCTGTTCCTACTTCTCGGGCAACACGGGTAACCTCTGCGGTAAACGAACTTAACTGGTCGACCATGGTGTTGATTGTTTTTGCCATGCGCAAAAACTCCCCTTTTAATGGGAGTCCTTCAATTTCCATGGACATCGATTGTGAAAGATCACCTTTAGCAACTGCGCCTATCACGCGTGCGACTTCCGTTGTTGGTCTAACTAGATCACCGACAAGTGCGTTAACAGAATCAATACAGTCGCCCCAAGACCCTGGTGCTTCACCGAGACTTGCACGCTGTCCAATCTTTCCTTCTTTACCTACAACTAAACTTATTCTTGATAGTTCTTTACTTAACCGCTCGTTATAGTCAGCGGCTCTGTTGAACGCTTCTGCGATGTCACCAGCAATGCCTGTCTGGTCGATAGGCATTCGAAAGGAGAAATCGCCGTTACTCAATGCGCGTAGTGCGCGTAATACTTGCCTAGCGTTGGCTGTGTCTTTTGCTTCGCTCGTCGATGCGCGTGCCGTTGCCATTCAATGCTCCCGGTGAGAGATCATGTACGGTTTTGCGAACGTGTCTCCAGGTCACCGTAAGCCTGACTTACCACGACCTCTTGATTTCTAACGATAGCAAAGACGTACTAGGAAAATCCCCTAAAAACGATCTGGAATGCCATAGTGGTTTGGCATTCCCGGGCGTGTAAACAATTGCTTTTTCCTGTTCAAGTTTCACTAATAATTTTATTTGTATATGTCATACTCTGGCTAATAATACTTATCGTAGGATGGATGAGTTGATGACCGAATTTTTAGTAGTATTTCTAGCGCTTTATATCTGGCACGGTTTAGGCGTGACGATTGGTTACCACCGCTTGTTATCCCACCGGTCTTTTACCTGCATAAAGCCGCTTGAGTACTTCTTCGTTTTGGGCGGATATTTAGCCTTTGAAGGATCCCCCATCTGGTGGGCGACAATGCACCGCGCACACCATCGCCATGTGGACACTGAACTTGATCCGCATAGCCCGCGTTTTGGTGGCGTTTGGAACGCGTATGTCGGCTGGACAATGTACAAGACGTATCCGGAGCACATTGATCCAAACACACAAGGCAAAGACCTTCTCAAAGATCCAATCTATCGTTTCTTAGATCAAGGTGGCGATTGGACGAAAGCGCATATGTTGAATTTTGCTTTCGGTATTGGCTTGCGCGTAGCAATGTATTTCGTTTTTGGCTGGCAGGTTGCCTTAGCCAGCATTTTGGCTTCAGTTGCAGTTTTGCAAATTCCATTATTGTTGAATGTTGTTTGCCACATGCCGAAAGCCGGCTACAAAAATTACGGTGGAGCTGACGATAGCGTCAACGTCTGGTGGGTAGCCGTTCTTGCCATGGGCGAAGGTTGGCACAACAATCACCACATGTTCCCAGGTTCTGCTCGTTCAGGATTAAAGCTGCACGAAATTGATGTCTCTTGGATCATCTTGCGCGTTTGCAAATGGTTTAACTGGGTCGGCTATATGAACGAAGCAGTTGTGCCGCGTTTTGAAGCAAAGCAATTTGCAGCAAAACAAAAAGCAGCACTGCTGGCTCAATTGCCTGAAATGCCAAAGCTTCCCGAGTTCCAAATGCCGGAGATGCCCCAATTGCCGGAGTTTTCCATGCCGCGCATGCCTGAAATGCCCAAGCTTCCTGAATTTCAGATGCCTGAATTTCAAATGCCTGAGTTGGCAGACTTGAAACTACCTAAGCTTCCGGAAATGCCTAAACTCTCGGACTTTCAGATGCCTGAAATAGCCATGCTGCAAGACTTGCAGTTGCCGGAACTTCCTCAGTTGCCGAACCTGGCTGATTTGCACTTACCTGAGTTACCGGAACTTCCGGAAATCCCAGGCTTGCAGAAACCTAACCTAGCTCAATCTTGATTCGATACCTGGCGTCATTGCCACCTTCAAAACAAATTCTCTGGGGATATTTCCTCTGGTACTTAGTCTTTGCTTTTTTGTACTTTGACGCTGATGTGAGACTTTGGCTCACGTCATTAGGTATATCCGTTATTGTCGGCTTTGCTCTTTACACCAATGCTAAATCAGCCGGTAATACCAAGCTTGAGCCATGGCAGGTTTTTCGTTTCTTCCTGACGCCATTTTGCGTCTCGAGTTTTTCCGCTCTTGTAAAAGGGCGTGATTTCATTCTCGTATTTTCGCCGAAGCTGCAAGACAATCTTATTGCAGCAGGTGTAATTGCCACCGCAATTTGTTTGACGCTAATAGCGAAAGCTCTTAAATCGAAATGAATTCGAGTTTGACAGGCTCTTTGATGATGCCTTTTTCGTAAGCCATCTCAAACAACTTGGTCAATGCCTTGCGTCCTTGGTCTCCGTAATCAACGGTGAATTCATTGACGTACATTCCAACAAATTTGTCGGCAAGTTTCGGATCCATGTCGCGTGCAAAGGTCAAAGCGTATTCCAGTGCATCTGCTCTGTGATCAAGCGCGAAGACAATTGCTTCTTTGAGAAGCTTGGTCACTTGCTTCATTGTCTCCATGCCCAAATCTTTGCG
>JAKFVJ010000450.1 GCA_021732245.1 Candidatus Obscuribacterales bacterium
CATCTGTCCTGCATACGCCATAGGCGCACTTAAAAAACCAGTGCCCTGCAGCCACTGATAGCCATACGGGTGGAAATTGAAAAGTTGCTGAATAGCGCTCCAAATTCCTGAGACCGCCGTGATTGCCAACAACACCTTGAGAGAATTGAATACAAGCTCTCTTCGCGTGCGAAACAACTGATATCCCCAGAAATAGACTATGAGCGATCTCAATGTCCAAACGGACTTGCCTGCTTCGGAAATGCCGCCATTTACCAAGCCGGATACAAATACAGCCACAATGAAAATCAAAAGCGGAATTGCAAAGGGCGCTTCCCGCAAAGACAACAGTGCCTGCTTGTCTTTCCCAATAACGCCCTTAGCCAACCAGACAACTAAGCCGATTACCAGAATCACCCAAGAACCGGATAACGTCAGCGGCAAACTTGCTGCATAAGCGTAAGCCAGCACCGTTTCGACAAGCAATAAATTGTTCAACATTACTTATGCCAGTCGACCAGGCTCATTATTTCGCGTACTTCGGCAAGTGTTTGCTTCGCTACGTGACGCGCTTTTTTGTTGCCGTACTCGAGAATCTTGCGCACTTCATCAGGATTTTTGGCAAGTGTTTCTCTTTTCTCTCGTATCGGTGCAAAGAATTCGTTGACCACTTCAGCTAATCTGACTTTGCAATCTACACAACCGATAACGGCATTCTCACATTGATATTTCACATCTGACAAGAATGTTTGCGGACTTTCCATCGACATCTTTTCTGCGAATAGATTGTAATAAGGCCACGGCACTTCACATAAATCCGTATGACCAGGATCAGTTTTCGCAATACGCGTGCGATCAGTCACCATCTGCTTAACTTTCTTGATGGTGTCTTCATCTGTATCAGCGAGCTTAATGTCATTGTTGTATGACTTGCCCATTTTTTGTCCGTCAACGCCCTTCAATAGAGGCGTTGTGGTGTATTTAGGCTGAGGTTCCGGGAAATAATCAACGCCATAAAGAGTGTTGAATTTTCTCGCTACATCACGTGCAAATTCCAAGTGTGATTCTTGATCTTTGCCTACAGGTACGAGATCACCCTTCATTGCCAAAATATCGCAAGTCATCAAAACAGGATAACCAATGAGACCATAGGTAGCCTTTTGCCTTGCTTCCTCTTCGTCATTGGCCAACATGCGAATCATGTCTTTGAGTCCAGGTTCGCCTTCAACCCAGCTCTGAGGGCTGATCATTGAAAGCAAAACATGCAACTCAGCAATTTCCGGTACAGCAGACTGCACATAAACAGCAGCACGATCAGGATCGATGCCGCAAGCCAACCAATCAAGGGCAATTTCCCAAATACTGTTTTTGATTTGCGAAGTGTCCTGATATTTTGTCGTCAATGCATGCCAATCGGCAATCATGAAGAAAGCATCATAGGATTTTTGCAATTCAAGCCAGTTGGTTAAAGCGCCAAAGTAATGCCCGATATGCAAGCGTCCTGTTGGACGCATGCCGGACATTATTCTCAGTGCTTTTTTCGAACCTTGTTCGGTTTGATTACCAGGGTGTGATTTGGTTGGCTGAGTCAATTTGTTTCAACCGCCTTACTTGTTTTGAGCTTTAGCGATTTTTTCTCTAACTTCGGCCTTTTGTCTGTCTTTCTTGGCCACACGGCGGCGTTTTTTCTCGCGAGCATTGTATTTGCGCGTCATTAAGAGCTCCTTGCTTCTATATGGGAAACAACGATTTTACAAGCAATTGCGGCATTCCAGCCCGCGTGTTAACAAGATGACAATTTACAAACCTTAATCTTTCTCTTGACTGCTAGATACTTGTTTGAAATGGGTAAAAACAATTAGACACCCTCATTAGTAAGGAGCCTTCATGGCTGCACGAGTAACCGAAGAAGTGACCGAGGACTGGTCAGATCAGCCATTGTTTGAAGAGGCTGCGGAGGCTGCTGCAGAGGAAGAAGAGGAGACTCCTGAGGTTCCTGAGGCTGCTTTTACTGAGGATTCCGTAAGGCTTTATTTAAGAGAAATTGGGCGCGTCAAAATGGTTAAGCCCGATGAAGAAATTGAATTGGCTCGCCAGATTGCCAAGGGCGACGAAAAAGCAAAGAAAAAGCTTATCCAAGCAAATCTACGCTTGGTCATTTCAATAGCCAAGAAGTATGTCAATCGTGGCTTGCCTTTCCAAGACCTAATTCAGGAAGGCAATGTCGGTTTGATTCGCGCTGCTGAAAAATTCGACCATACCAAAGGTTTTAAATTCTCTACTTATGCCACCTGGTGGATTCGCCAGGCAATTAGCCGTGGTTTGGCTGATAAATCGAGAACCATCCGCGTGCCTGTACATATGGTTGAGTCCATAAATAAGATGAAGAAGACTAGCGCCCGCCTGGCTCAGGAATTGGGACGCAAGCCCACAGAGGCTGAACTTTCTTCCGCCATGGATTTGCCGGTCAACAAAATCAAGGAAATCATCCAGGCAGATAGAGAACCTATTTCAATGGAAATGCCATTAAACAGGGACGAAGAGACTTATTTAGGTGACCTCATTGAGGACAACGAATCGGCTCGTCCTGATTCGACAACAGAAGAAGAGCTAATGCGCCAAGATCTCAATCGCATGCTCTCTCAACTGACTCCTCGCGAGCGCGATATTATGCACTTGCGCTATGGCTTGGAAGACGGTCGCCAGAGAACTCTTGAAGAAGTCGGACGCTTATTCAACATCACTCGTGAACGCGTCAGACAAATCGAACACAAAGCCTTTAGAAAACTGCGCCAGCCAGCCTGGTCATCGAAGCTTGCCGGATATCTGGAAGATTGATAACGGGCGCAAATC
>JAKFVJ010000451.1 GCA_021732245.1 Candidatus Obscuribacterales bacterium
CTGCTCCGTCTTCACATCCAGAGCTGGAGTTGCATCATATGCGCTGATCGGCATCGGCGATGGAAAAATCAACTCCGCTTGCCTGGCTCGTTTCACTCTGAAGTGCAGCTTCGATCCCGACAAAGACTTCGTTGTTGCCTACTTGAGCAAAGGCAATGCGAAAAAGTCCCAAAAGATTCTCATTGCCGGTAAGAAGCAGTCCAAGAAGTCAGCTTTGCATCGTCTCACACATGAACAATGCTCGCCGCGCTGTTTTTGCAAGGATCGCCCGACAGTAATTTAGGTTAAAACCTGGAATCCCCCGGAAAGACTGTCTACTTCACATAAGTGCAGTTTTTCCTGGCGATTTCAAAATTGCTTTCTTACCAAAACAAAATCAATCAATGATAAGGAGACACAAATGTTTTCTGGCAAACACCGTGACGCTCATCGGCACAGCGGGTTTGCTGATCGGCCATGCGTCATTGCTGTTCAGTTAGTCCACAATCAATAAGGGAGAAGGGCTGTTGAAGCCCTTCTCTCATACTGACCTTGATTCGTTTATCGGGTACAAATTATTCTTTTCCATGAAGGCGGTCGATTTCGTCAAGGGTCTCAAAACCCTGATGATTTCGTCCACTTTCTTGCCTTTTTGGCACTTTAAGCCAGCACAAAATGCGTACACTCGCTCTGGAGTGTAGCCTTTTGTGCTGGAGCCGGGCTCCACCACAACTGGATCTCTGTCCGACTTACGTGCTATTCAAAACTGAATGCACTATTTTTCCGTTCGCACTCTGACTAGCAGTTGCTTCGGTGGTTTTCGTACTGGATTGCCTCAATTTTCTTTACGACCTCTTCTCGCAGGGTCAAAAAGCGGCACGAGCTAATCCAGCGTCCAGTTTACTTTCGTCGAATATCGCTTTCTCCTTTAGAACATGAAATGCTATCGTTGCAAGCTTCCTTGCTACTGCCACTATTGCTACTTTTTGGCTCTTTTTTCTGGATATTGTGGTGAAAAATCGATGCAAATTGGGACTTGCCTTAATGGCTGCCCATGCGGATTGAACCAATATCCACCGCAAAAGTTTTGGTCCTTGTTTGGTTATTCTGCCAGTTCGCGTTGAACCTCCACTTGAGTAAACCCTAGGCACTAAGCCTGTGTACGAAGCCAATTGGTCGGCATTTCGAAACCTTGTGATGTCTCCAACTTCAGCAAACAACATCATTGCGCTTAGCGTGTCAAATCCTGGAATCTTCTTTAGTCTTCCTACATCAGGGTTTTGACGAGCCAAGAAGCTAATCTTTTTGTATTGCTCAGCTATTTTCTCTTCAAGAAAATCTATGATTTCAAGTTCATCGTCAAGCAACTCTCTGCCTCTTTCGCTGAGAACGATTTCTTTTAAAACCTCTCTGCCTTTGCCTGTAAATGGATATGTAACACCTCTGTTTTCTTTGTCTAGAATGGCATGAACTCTCAATTTGTGTTTAGTAGAAGTTCTTACCATTTGGACTCTGTGACGGAGTAATTGCCTGTAGTCACGTTCTTTCCAATTCGGCTGATATGCGCATGGTAAGTAACCTTTAGCTAGCATTTCCATCAGTATCAAACTATCAATACGATCAGTTTTACAACGACTAACGGCAATTAGCTTAATGGACCGCGAGTCGCCCATTTTAATCTCGTGGCCTAATTCTTCCAAAAGACTGACAAACCACTCGTAGCCACGACAACTCTCCACTGCACAAACGAGTTTCTTGTGCTTGGTGAAAAAATCTTTGACTATTTTTTCGTTGTTGACTAAGGTTTCCTGCAAAATTACTTTGCCTGACTTGTCTCCCAGCGTTACTACACTGAATTTTTTGTGATAATCGATTCCGGCAAAGACTGGTTTTTTTGTTGACGTGGTATGTCTTTCCATGGGTAAAACCTCCTGGTTTGGCAGAGTCCGTCGGGCCCCCGAGCCCTTTCACAATTGGTACCTGCCCGGCCAGGAATTTGTTTGCACGCTAATCCCTGTCTCAGAAGGTCGATGTCGGACCGCCTTCATACCATTTTCTTTTTGCCCAAGTCTATTTGTGTATATAGTAAAAGAATAGGGTTTTTCAGAAAAAACAAGCGCTAGACTCACGCAGCAAATTCCGTGCAATCCACACTGCCGAGCACACACAGATTCAATTAATTTTTAGGATCAGGTAAAGCGCTTACGTCTTTTGATATTTTTTGAATTTCTAAATTCGACGGGGCTTCTTTTGGATACTTTTGTATGGCGTATGCTGCAACTTTGCTAGCTAATTTAGTTTGTTGAGAGTTGGAAAGACTTCTCATCAGTGTAATTAACTCATCCAAACTAGCTTGCCTGGAACTTTGATAAGCACTAACTCTATCTAACAGAGAGGCTTTGATCAAAGTGTAAGAAAGAAATTTTTTCAAATCCGAGTCTTGAGGATTTATTTGGATAGCTTGAGACAAGGCGTCGTAAGCCGAATTGCAATCGCCCTTTTCATACGCATCGAAAGCCTTTGATTTAAGTGCATTCAATTTGGCATTCTGACGAGGCTTATTATTTGCGGTGGTGGCACTGGTGGCAACATTATTTGGCGAAATCAAAAGATATTTAAACCATGTAGACTTCAAAGACGCCTTCGTATTGGCACTATCCAGGGATAAAATTTCTGAGCAAAGGTTTGAGGCATCAGAATATTTTTTTCTTTTGGCAGCGAAATCGACCATGCACAGCAAATAATCTATCTTGCGCGAAGGGTCACTAATTGAGGCTTTTCTCAATTCAATCAAGCCTTTTGAATAAGTATATTGATTAGCCTTTTTACGCGAATCTTCAA
>JAKFVJ010000242.1 GCA_021732245.1 Candidatus Obscuribacterales bacterium
ATGTAAGCGAATATGCGCTTTGTTGTTTCGGTGGCGCAGGCGGACAACATGCTTGCCTGATCGCTCAATCCTTGGGAATAAAGACTGTATTTATTCATAACTTCGCAGGGGTTCTTTCCGCCTATGGTATTGGACTGGCGGATATGAGTTTCATTCGACAACAAACAGTTGAGCTTCCTCTATCAAAAGAAACCCTGCAAACAGTAGAAACGTATTTTGCAAGACTCGTTGATGAGGCAAACGAAGGTCTGAAAACACAAGCTATTCCTGTTGAGTCTGTTGATATAAAACGTACAGCACACATACGCTATCAGGGATCAGACAGCACGATAGAGACTGATTTTACCGACCAGGAAGCAATGGCAAAGAGTTTCACTGAAAAACATCAGCGGCTTTTTGGCTTCGCGTTGCCGGGCAAGCAATTAATAGTTGAGTCAATTACCGTCGATGCGACAGGCAAAATGAAACAACCAGCGACCAAGAGTGACTCAACAATCACTCCTGCGCAACAAGTCAGCACAACCAAGTTTTTCTCCGGCAATGAATGGCATTCGGCTCCGGTTTACGAGCGAAATCAATTACAGACAAATCAAAGCATAATTGGCCCGGCAATTATAGTGGAAGATACCGGCACAAACATCGTCGAGCCGGGCTGGCAAGCAACTACAAATCCGGATGGTCACCTGGTACTGACTGCCATCGCAAATCTACAGCAACAGAGGAGCACTGACAATTCTTCCCAAAAGGTTGATCCAATTAAATTGGAGTTGTTCAATAACCTATTCATGTCCATTGCTGAAAATATGGGCGTCACACTGCAAAGCACCAGTCATTCAGTGAATATCAAGGAACGCCTCGACTTTTCCTGCGCGATTTTTGACAGCGAGGGAAATCTCATAGCAAACGCGCCACATATCCCGGTGCATCTCGGCTCAATGGGAGACAGTATCCGTAGCGTTATTGAAACCAACAAAGACTCGATTAAACCAGGAAATATTTACGCACTAAACAATCCCTACAACGGTGGCACGCATCTGCCGGACATCACCGTTGTAACTCCAGTATTTACCGCTTCAGCAAACAAGCCCGTTTTCTTTGTAGCATCTCGAGCCCATCACGCCGACATTGGAGGCATAACACCAGGCTCAATGCCGCCTACGAGCAAAACAATTGAGGAGGAAGGCGTACTTATAGATAACTTCCTACTGGTCAGCAACGGCACATTCCACGAACACGAGTTTCGTTCGCTATTAACCAAAGGAAAATATCCAGCGCGCAACCCAGCTCAAAATATTGCCGATATCCAGGCGCAAATAGCAGCAAACGAAAAAGGCTTACGCGAACTCGAACAATTAATTGCGCGTTACGGGAAACAAACAGTAATTGACTACATGCGTTATGTCCAAGAAAACGCCGAGGAATCCGTGCGACGTGCAATAAGCAATCTAAAAGACGGGAGCTTTACCACTGCGCTTGATGATGGCAGTCAAATAAAAGTCAAACTAACAATAGATCAAAACAAACGGGCAGCAAAAATTGACTTCACCGGCACATCTGCTCAGCAAGCGACCAACTTCAACGCACCGGCGGCAATCGCAAAGGCCGCTGTCTTGTATGTTTTCCGCACACTCGTTAACGATGATATTCCCCTCAACGAGGGGTGTCTGAAACCTTTAACGCTGGTAATTCCGGAAGGTTCACTTCTAAGCCCTCAATATCCAGCAGCAATTGTTGCCGGCAATGTGGAAACATCACAGGTAATTGTTGATTGTCTATACGCAGCAATGGGCGTTCTGGCTGCTTCTCAAGGCACAATGAACAACTTCACTTTCGGCAACGATAATTACCAGTACTACGAAACAATTTGTGGCGGCTCCGGGGCTGGCCCATCATTCAATGGCACAGATGCCGTACAGACACACATGACGAATTCTCGATTAACAGATCCGGAAGTATTGGAAAATCGTTATCCAATAGTCCTTGAATCATTCGCCATCCGGCAAAATAGCGGTGGCAAAGGACTATTCCATGGCGGCAACGGTGTCATTCGTCGTTTGCGATTCAAGGAAAAAATGACCGCATCGATTCTTTCAAATCGACGCGGAATAGCCCCGTTTGGCATTCATGGCGGACAAGAAGCTTTGCCAGGCAAGAACTATCTAGAGCGCAACCGAGGCGGCAAGGAAGAGCTTGCAGCCACAACATCCGCAACTGTCGAACCAGGCGATGTCTTTGCTATTGAAACACCCGGTGGTGGCGGGTACGGTTAGTTCTTACGCGACAAGCGACCAACATGCTTAGCAATTTCTTCGGCATTGATTTCTTCCGGCTTGAAACCTAGATCACGCATTGTTCTTACAGCAAATACGTCTTTAAAGCTCGTCTTTGCTTCAAGGTGTTTCAAGGCCAGTGCCAGATCAACAATTAGCTGCTTCTGTTTAGTATCAAGCAATTCTTTCAGCACTCTAGCACCTGTTTCAGCAACGCCTTTTTCCATCAGTTGCTCTTCGCTCATGCCGTTATTTCTGGCACAATTGATCAGCAAATCGGCGGCTTCGACGTTTGTCTGGTTAACCTGTCCTGCCAGTCTGCACAGAAGTTTGTGAGTTTTTGTGGCATCTTTCATTATTCCGCTTGAAGTTAGATTTTCTACGGCTGACAGAACCTGACCTTCAAACCAGTGATGCGGAAAATATTGTGGATCAAATTCCGCCATGCGCTTAGTTATTAAGTTAACCTGCAGAGGGCTAAGTTCTCGAGCAAGTTTTTCCAAACCGGAACTTCTATCTGCACTACCCAATCTGGTGTTTATTGG
>JAKFVJ010000164.1 GCA_021732245.1 Candidatus Obscuribacterales bacterium
GCACTGGTTTCACTGGCGTTTGCTGTTGACAGGAAAAAGCTTTCTCCAAAAGTATGGTTCAATCCCTATTTCACAGCTGTCTGTAACTGCTTGGGAGTTTTATTTGCAGCTGAGCGAAGCGCTTGGCTGGGATTTCTCTCGGGTATTGCATCACTGGCAAGTCTGAAATCTTTGCGCTTTCTTCTGCAGTCGGCTGTTGTCGTGGCAGTGATTGGTCTGCTTAGCTTTATGTTTGTTCCAGTAGTCAAACAAAGACTTGCTCCACTAACGAATTGGCAACAGGATGTAAGCACAAGAGTGCGGCTGCAAATTTGGCAGAAGTCCCTTGAAGTCTGGCAATCCTCGCCTGTTTTTGGCGTGGGAATTAGAAATTTCCCGAGGTTTGATATTCCTGAGGCCATTGTTCCTGGGCGCTCAAAAGACCTCAACCACGCTCATAGCAATTACTTTCAGATGTTGACCTGCCTTGGCATAGTTGGAACTGCAGCCTATCTCCTGCTCTGGCTCTGGGTTGTTGTGAGCCTAGGTCGCAGTTACTGTGCCCTTGGTGATACCGCATCTAGTGGCGACGCCGAGCGAACACTCCTTCTGGGTCTTTTTGCGGCAACCGTGGCTTTGTTGGTATCGGGTCTTTTTGAGTACAACTTCGGTACTGCCCAAGTCCGCCTGGCTCAATGGTTCTTGCTTTCTATGTATGCCGGCAAGAACCTCCGGTCTTGAAAATTGACTAACCGATCTCGGTAAGTTACCATTAACCTGCTATTTAATATAATTAGGCGTTTTCTTACTACGAAAAGACCTCAATGGCTAGGGGCTCAAGTAAACAGGTGGGTAATGTTGGTGTGCGCATGGTGGCATGCGTTACCGTCATTGTTGTCTTGGTAGTCTTTTTTGCCGTCAATTATATTCGCATGATGAGTATGGAGCAGGATACTCACACCGCTGTTGAGGCTGCTTGTTTACAGGCGGCTAACGATTTAGCTGCCGTTGTAGTTGATGGACCACTAGGCAGAATAAGTCTTGTCGATGATTTACCGGTAAAAAGACCTTATATACCAAATCGTGATGTTTATTCCGGAGCGACTCCTAAAGCTTCGCCAAGAGCTGAGGAAGTCCGCCAGATAAAGAGCATTAATACGCTTCTGGCTGAAATCCGTCTTCGAGCGCTAATTGCCAACCAGCCGGAAATTGTAAATACGACAATGACTTACAGGGTGAATGCTGATCTGCATTTGGCTCGTAATAGCATGAACGCCTTGAAATACAGACTTGTAAATACTCTGTCCAACAGAATGCCTGTCTACGATAAAACAGGAAAAGAGCTAAACGTCCAAAACAATGCAGTTAATGCTTACAACAGAAATCAGCAGAAGTTGGGACGTATTTATTGTCGATTGGAAAATCTTACTTATCAGTTAGGGACAATCAGCAGCCTGCACAACAGCAGCATAGACACACTGCAGACACCTAGACCGGATGATTGCGATCCGGAAACTGAAAACGACGATGGATTTTATAGAGCCTACCGATCCTACAAATTGCCGGGACTTGCAGGGGAAACTGTTCAGTTTGTCCCTGATTGTTCAAAAGCACGTCTAGTAAACAACGCGACATTTTTACCATTAGGTAATTCGGATGATTTTCCGTGCGCTGTGCAAATTGAAGGTGATGAAATAGTCACCGTGATTGCTCCTGCCGGAGACGATAAACCTCAGACAACTAAGATACATTTTAAGGCAACAGCACAAATGCCTGCCGGTCCAGCCAATGGTGCCGACAATCAGTTGGAAGCAAGCCCTTCCGGGGCGTTTCTTCTGACTTTCCCACAGGGTTTTCCTAATGTGCCTGAAAACGGCAGTTTTAATTTCTACTCGCTTATTAGCATAATGAATGCCTCAATGCTTGATCCGCAAAGCGCCGAGTCGAAGAGTCCCTATAAATATTGGAACAATGAATCAGCAGGAGTCTGGCGAGTTGCACAAAATGGACCAGTGCCCGGAAATGGCTCGCTTGTGGAAAAACCTTATCTAGACATCAAAGGACGCAGCAGTGACGATCCGTCAGTGGCGCTTTCTTTTCTTGTTTACGACTGGATTGCCAGCCTCGGACTTAAACCAAACGTTGAATCGGTGGTGAAAGCGCTCACGTTTGATTTACGCACTTACTGGCATTACCGACATAATCCGACTATTGAATTTTCCATTCTTTCCTTATTGCCGGACGTACAGCCTGCTTGCGCCTCATTTGGCGAACATGACTCTATTATCAGTGCCATTCTCAACGTGGACACGACAGGTAAAACTGATCCACGTAATTTGACCAATTGGGCTAAGAATCCACATCTGTACATGCGCCAGCAAGCTCGCATGTGGAGCTATGCCGGACCGATGTCGGCTTATCCCAGCGATGCCATGCTTGTGAGAATCAATGATGACGGATCTGTGACAACAGTCGATGGTAATTCCATTGATCAGGCAGAAGGTCTCATGAAAGAAATTATCTCCATGAACCACATTGGCTGGCAGACGTATGTAAATACTCTGAAGGCGCTTGATGAAAAAATGGCATCTAGGTTTGAATCACTAAAACAACAACAAGCTCCCGCCGTTGCTGTCACCAACGCTGTAATTCGAGAGAATCCACGACTAGCTAATGCGTTGCAAAATTCGCAGTATTGCATGGCGGTGTCATTGGCAATGAAAAAAAACTTGAAACTGCTCACGGCTAACGGTTTGCGCATGGTCAACAAAGGCCATTATGCTCTGGGTGCTGCCGATTTTTACCCGCCAACTAAAGCACCTACCGTGTC
>JAKFVJ010000335.1 GCA_021732245.1 Candidatus Obscuribacterales bacterium
GTGTGAGATGTAAACCAAATAAAATTCGCTATGTTCTTGACGGCAGCCCAGCCGCCGATGCTCAGCTTATGATTGGTGACATCATAGAGAAAGTAAACGGTAGACCATATTCCGGTCACGTCAATTTTCTCGGCACTTCCGGTACAGCTGTGACTCTGGCTGTTAAGCGCGGCTCGCAGAGACTTATTCGCTATTTGACGCCAACATTCACAACGCCGCGCGCAGGCTATACAGATGCAATTAAAGCCAGCGCCGAAGTTGTGGAATATTCAGATTGCAAGATAGGTTATGTCCATCTCTGGAGTGGCATTGGTGATTCGGGAAGCGTCTTTGTTGATGTTGTTCACGATGTAATCAATGACGTTGATGCATGGATCATCGACCTCAGAGATGGTTATGGTGCCGTAGGTGTAGATGCTGTTGATTGGTTGTATAGACCAACTAACGGCATTCAGTCGTTGACGAACCGTTTGCAGGACGGCAATAAGTACAAGTGGAGCGTTGGCTTCCACCAACCTGTGATGGCCCTCATTAATGGCGGCTCACGCAGTGGAAAGGAACTTGTCGCGCTGCAATTGAAAAAGTCAGGGCGTGGGCTTCTCATCGGTGAGAAGACAGCCGGTGCCTTGATGGGCGGAACCTATTTCGCCATCGACAAGAAAACATGTTTGTTCTTGGCGATAGCCGATGTTGAAATAGACGGTGAGCGCCTAGATGGAATTGGCGTTGCACCCAATATTCACGTTGTCTACGACTACGACAAACCCGGCATAGACCCCCAATTCGACGCCGCCGTTGATATGCTGCGTCGGAAGCTACAAAGAGAAAAACGTAAGAAGTAACACGTTTTGTCATTCTGAGCAAAGCGAAGAATCTGCAGTAACTAAACATGTTCGAGTTTGATGAACTTGAACGACGTACAGCCGCGGCAGATTCTTCGGCTGTCGCCTCAGAATGACAAAACTCAACTCGAAACACACCACAAAGTTCACTGGAGCAAATTATGGGAAAACAAGAAAATGAGGCGCAGCAGGCGCCTGCGTCATTTGATCCTTGCGAACAGCGTCGACGCACAGTTGATGTGAGCATCGATGGTATCGAACCAGGCACAGAATTTAAGATGCTTGCCTTTGACATTGGCAAGGTGCTGGTTCCATTCCATTGGCCGGATGTTGAGGCTGGCTTCGCCGTGCGAACAGGGCGCAGTCAGTCTGAAGTATCCGATGCCATGTTGAAACTGCAAAAACTCGGTTACGAATCCGGCGGCATAGACACCGCTGGCTTCTTGCAGGAACTGAATAGGCTTCTGCAATCGGATATCACCAGAGACGAATTCACTGTTCTCTGGAACGAATCATTTTACGAATGCGAAAAGATGATTCCTGTGATGGAGCAATTGGCAAAGACACACAGACTAATTGCTCTATCAAATACCAATTCAGAGCATTTCGAACGGCTGGATAAAGGTCTCGATATCTACCGCCACTTCGAGCATCTGATTCTCAGTCACAACGTTGGCTTCATGAAGCCGCACAAGCGGATCTTCCAAGAAGTCAAAAAATATACAGGTCGCTCAGTCTTGAAAAGAGAAGTGCTTTTCATAGACGACAAAGCACCGTTTGTGCACGGAGCACGTCAATACGGTCTACGTGCCATTCAATTTACAACCCCGGAGGCATTTGTCGAACGAATTCGACAAATAGGTCTCCTTCCTTAACAAGGAGGCTCGCGATGAAAGAACATGTTCATGAAATAGAAGTCAAATACACCATCCACGCAGAAAAGGTTAGCGATATATTCGATACGCTAATGGACATGGGCTTTCGTCACGACGCCACATACGATCTTATTGATACGTGGCTGCCACCAAAGGAAAAAAACGAGTCCTTGCGTGTTAGAAAGCAAATACAAGGCAAGTCTTGCAAGTATTTTCTTTCAAGTAAGAAGACCAATGAAAAAGATGGCGAAGTAAAAAACAAGTGCGAAGCCGAATCGAAAATCGATGAATTCGCCCGTGATGTGCTCATTGCTCTGGCGTTGCGCATGCGCGCGGAATTGCCGACTGTGCACAAGACTCGTTACTCATTCAAGGGGCGAGTCGGCTCACGGGACTACACAGTAGCCATTGATGAGGTTGTCGACCTTGGACGTTTTTCTGGATTCTACTTTGAAGTGGAGACGCTAGTGCCTTTTGGAGTATCCGATGCAAAAGCAATGCCGGATGTAAAACGCACCGCGCTCAAAATTCTCCACGCTGCCTATGAAGGCGAAAAGAAGTTGAAATTCCAGAAACAATTACTCTCCTACCGCAAGATGGCTCGCTTGTACAAAAGCAGGCGACGCTCGTAAAACTCGCAATAGAGCTGGGATCTGGCTTGCGTCAGTCCCAGCTTTTTGTTTGACAAAAACAACTAGTGCGTATAATAGAAATTTGGCAAAATATCAAAAATCGCATAGAGCGTGTAATTGTCACTCTGAGCAGAGCGAAGAGTCTCGCAAGTTATGACGAGAAATTCTTCGCTTCACTCAGGATGACGTTTCAATGTGGTTCTTGTGCAGTCGAGATTGCTGGTGCAATTGTCGTAGCGCTGCTGCGGTTTTTTCAACAGTCTTGTATATTCTGCGATCGTTGTTCAGCTTCACGTCCTGCTATAGGTGTTTACTTGCCGATTACTGTCGGTTTGCTGCCTGGCGAGGACGTGATTACATTTATGACTTTGGGTGCGCCGCCTGGAGTTTCCGGTTTTCCGTATTCGCGCACAACCGTGCAACCTGGATAAACATAAATGGGCGGAGGTGGAGC
>JAKFVJ010000096.1 GCA_021732245.1 Candidatus Obscuribacterales bacterium
GTACATTGTTGGATGGCTCCTATTATGTGCCTGCGGTCTTAGGGACTATTCGCTGGGGATATTTGCCGAATAAGGATTCCCGACCAATTCTGACAGTACCTTCCGGCAGTCTGATAACGTTTGACACTTTGTCATCGGAAGGAATGGTTGAGGATCAAGGTCGTGATCCCGTTAAATTCTTTGGTAAATTTGGTGTTCAAGAAAATGACGTACTCAACGACGCAAAGGAAATATGTGCGTCCAAGTTGGTGCACGACATAACAAAAGATGGACCGCACATTATTCAGGGTCCTGTAGCTGTAGAAGGTGCACAGCCTGGCGATGTTCTGAAAATAGATGTTGTTTCACTGACACCGCGAGTGCCGTATGGCATTGTCGGAAATAGACATGGAAAAGGCGCTCTACCGGGCGAATTCCCGCAGAATAATGGACCGGAGCCAGGTGCTAGCGCAGAGCATCCGGAGTTATACGGTAATGTCTTTAAGTTCGTGCCGATTAAGAAAATCAATGGAGAGTGGTATGGCGTTTTCCACAACGCAGCCGGCAAGGAAGTAACATTTCCTATTCACCCGTTTATAGGGACAATGGGCGTAGCTGCTAACACATCATCAAAGCTAAATTCCATACCGCCATCATCATTTGGTGGCAATCTTGATTTGAAGGACTTGACCCCTGGTTCTACTCTCTATGTTCCTATTCAGGTGCCTGGAGCAAAATTTTTCATAGGCGATCCGCACTTTGCGCAGGGCGATGGCGAAGTCGCTCTCACTGCTTTGGAGGCATCACTTCGCGCTGAAATTAGACTGACGCTTCTCAAGGAAGGTGATCCGGCTATCCCAGGCAAGGGTTTATTTACCGAACCATTTGCAGAAACACCTGATTATTGGATGCCTATTGGACTAGATGCCGATCTTGATGAAGCAATGAAAAAGACTGTTAGAGCCGCAATAAAATTTCTGGTGGACAAGCAAGGCATGGATCCGGCAACTGCAATGGCTTATTTAAGTGCGGCTACTGACTTTGAAATAACTCAAGTTGTTGACGAGACTAAAGGAGTCCACGCTCATATCAGGAAAAAGGATTTCGCTAATGCCAAATAGGGATGTACCACTTGCCGCCGTGCTGATGCTGTTGCTTTGGCAATTGGAACCAGCCTTGTCGCAAGCAGCTCCCAGTCGCGATACGAAAAAAGTTGTAATTTCTAGCCAAACTGAAAGTGGACTTGAACGCATTACTTATGCAACGGACAACGGCGCCGTAATAGCTACGCTACCAGCTGAAATTGCCCCAGACGACAATATCTGGGGCACTATTACATTGGCTCCAGCCGGTAAAACTGAGCAGGATCGACAAGTTAATTTCAATGCACTGAAGAAGCTCTTGGTAGAGCTAAAACCTGAGCATGGCAGTGCAATAGTGATGGCACCAGGTTGCCAGCCAAAGGTTTTGCATATACCAAAAGACTGCGCCGAGATTCAGGCTAGTCTCTATGATCCTGACGACAAAAGCATGCACACATACCGCCTAAACTGTCTTCTCAATAAACCCAAGAGCGACTTAGGTAGCGGTCAGGCAAAGATGCCACAAGTAGTAACGCCAAAGCGTTTTTTTCGCTGTGGTGCAAATACTGACGGATCGCCTGGTACGGGTGCTTGCTCTATAGATGGAGAGAATTGTCCTGCAATAGCTGGCAGTCCTCGTGATCAGTTTTTTGCTGCTCCCAATGACTTACCGGCAGGGCCGGTACCAATGAAATTCTATTTGCCGGATACGAATCAGGTCGCCGAATCACAAGTCTCGGTCATGAAACCAAAAATTTCCGCTGATAAATTGCTGAAGGTCGGTGATCGTGGACAGATTAAGATCTCTGTTGACGGAATGAAGCCGGGTACAAGTGCCAATTTGATATTTCGCAATTTGTCGCCTGAAGTAATTAGCGTTGGCGGTGGTGATTATCAAGTAATTCCGCTGTCGAAGTGAGTAATTAGAAAATGAAAATGGCTTTCATGGCTCTTAGTTTGTGTTTTACCTGTCCGGCGTATGCTAATGACATGGCACCGCCGAGCACGCCTCCGTCCGATGATCAGCCGAATGTTGTATTGCAAATGCAAGCAAAACAACCGGGAGATTGTAACTTTCAGGCTTCAGTGCAGGCACCACCAAAATCAGTACCGTTTAGTGGCGGTAAATTGGGCATGATAACGCCGGTTATTTTAAATGGGCTGAAGTACGTTGACCTTGAAACAGGTCTGGAAATACCGCCGCCATGGGCTAAAACCATACCGCCAATGCCGAATTTGTCCTTGCCACCAGTCCCGGAGCCTGAGCCGCTTCCACCGGCACCAAATCCCCCAAATCACGGACGAATTATGGCTGTAGGTCGTGACCCATATAATCCCGGCGGTGTCATCATTACCTATCAGGACGGCACCATTGAACGCGTGTCGCCTCCAGCTAAGAAGTAGTACTGGACAAATAGCACAATCAAGTAGCGTAGTAGATTGGTCTCGGGTCGCAGGTGTAGTAGTAGCCATAAACTGCCGAAACAAAGTAAGGGCCACCGATTGCTGTATTGTAGCCCTTCGTGTCCCAATACTGATACCAGCCCCACCATGGACTATAGCCACTTACAAGAGTGGCGTATTGTCCTGTAAATACGCCGTGCACATAATTTCCTCGGCTATCATAGGTGCCGGAGTTGGCAAATATTCCATTGCTGCCGACAAGACCCATTTCCACTCTGGTACATGGTGGTGGTGG
>JAKFVJ010000379.1 GCA_021732245.1 Candidatus Obscuribacterales bacterium
GGAGTGAAATATAGAGAGGCACCATTTGCCAACGGAACTCTTCGCTAAACGAATGCACGAAGCAAATTGAGGCAACAAAGACAAAAGCAGCTCGCTTCAAGCGCTTATTCCTTTGCAAACTCCTTATCCGGAAAAGAAGACAAACAAGCAATAGCAAAACGAATAAAGCTATTTCAAATGCCCGCACAGACACTCCAGAAGATGGAACGCACGAGATTAAGCATAAGCTTCTCGTCAGATCATTACAACACAAAATAAACGCGCGGAAATAATGAAAGTCAAAGACCAATAGACTATATTGTACGTTAACAACTACTTTTTCAAATCCCTCGGACTCATGAAAAGTCCAGCAGTTCAGTTTGCCTTCCGGAAAGTAGGTCCGAGTGGATGGTCTCATAAGGAAACACAAAACATGACAAGTACATCGACAGCCACATGTGCGCAGACAACAGTTGAACAAGAGGCTTATGAAATTGCAGTCGAAGCATTCTTCTATTTTTATCCGCTTCTGTCGATGGATATCACAAGGCGTCAAACTTGCAATTTACCGGCAGGTCAAAAACCTGGCTTCGGTCCTGCTAACAGTTTCAACCATATGCGCGCATATCCAGATGCTAACTTTCGAACTGTTGTCAGACCAAACTTCGACACGCTCTATAGTTCGGCCTGGCTGGATCTAACTGAAGAACCTATGATAGTTTCCGTGCCGGACATGAAAGATCGTTATTATCTTCTTCCAATGCTCGACATGTGGAGTGATGTATTTTGTTCTCCCGGTTGGCGCACTTCTGGAACAAAGAAGCAACAGTACGCGGTAGTGCAGCAAGGGTGGTCAGGACAAATACCTTCTGGTGTGGAAAGAATTGAAGCACCCAGCCCGTACGTGTGGATTATTGGACGGACCAAAACAGATGGACCTGATGACTACGAAGCCGTAAATGCGTTACAGGACGAGTTCAGCATCACTCCTCTGTCGCAGTGGGGAAAAGAGGTCAAATCACCTGACATAATAATTGATCCAGAACTAGACATGAAAACACCACCTTTGGAATATGTGAATGGACTTTCTGCCCATCAATATTTTGCCAAAGCGGCCGAGCTTCTAAAATCGATTAAGACGCACAGCACAGACTGGTCCCAGATCGCAAGGCTGAAGCGAATTGGTTTTGTTGCTGGCGAGAGCTATGATCTTTCAAAGCAAGATCGATCTATTGTAGAAGCCATAGAGCGCGGTGCCGCAGACGCACTCAAAATTATGACCACAAAAACCAAGACAATGGGCACACCTGTGAACGGTTGGTCAATGAATACTGAGACGATGGGTGTTTATGGCAATTACTATTTGAAACGTGCGATCGTAGCTATGGTCGGCCTCGGTGCCAACCAGCCGGAAGATGCCGTTTACCCGTTAAACTTTGCCGATGTTGATTGCAAACCTCTTTATGGAGAGAACAAGTACGTGCTTAGATTCTCAAAAGAAGAAATGCCACCCGTTCATGCATTCTGGTCAGTCACCATGTATGATGGCGCGGGATTTCAAGTCGCCAATGAATTGAACAGGTTCGCAATCAGTTCGTGGATGCCGCTCAAAAAGAATGAAGATGGCTCCCTCGATATTTACATTCAATATGAGAATCCCGGCGCCGAAAAGGAATCCAATTGGCTTCCCAGTCCATCATCAGGCTTGCTTGGCATAACCATGCGCCTATATGCGCCTCAGTCGTGCGTACTTGTTGGTGATTGGGTACCGCCCGCCATCAAGAAAATCTAGACAACAGAGACTCTTTCCAAAAACATTCCGGCTTGCTGTCCTCCAGTTATTTGGCAGAAGCAAGCGTATAACTAAGCAACGCCACCGTCGGCGACCATTAGGGTCTCAGTGGAACCCGAAAAGCCCATTGTGTAATGATTCAGAGGAATTTTAGTTGCCAAGAGGCTAATTTTCCTGGCTTAGTGGTAGTGAATAGTATGAACAGCAGATTCATACATTAACCGGGGGAACCTAAAGTGAACAAGAAGATTATGATTGCAAGCGTTATTGCAATTTCCGCATTTAGCTTTTTACTACCAACATCTAGTGACGCAGCTCCAGCGAAAGCATCTGCAAAGAAAGCAGAAAAGAAGGATGAATTGCCAACTGTCCTGACCGGCTTTCCAACAAACCTGACGGTACAAGTCCTGCGCTGTGTGCGCGCAAACGTAGCAGAGTTTGGAAGAAACAACGTCGTTGTTTTGCAATACAGACTGAAAAAAGTTGGTCCAAACACTGGCGCTGTGAAGTACTTTGGCGATGCACGATTCGTCGCACTTGAGATAAAAGTAAAAGACGCTATGCTTGGATCCGCTTATGAAGTAATTCGAGGAGCTGGACATGAACACAGCACTCGCTCAGAGGACGTTGAAACGGGCGATTGGAAGGTCGGACAAACTGGTGACGGTTACGCCTGGTTCAAGATTCCAGAAGACGTGAAGACACTCGATGTGTACTTTCCAAAGACCAGTCCTGTCAGACTAAACATTGAAGTCCCGAAAGCCTAACCATACCTTTCTTGACGGGCACTTAAGGTCTATTAAATCAGCTCTCTGAAAAAGCAAGTTCTTTCAAACTCCATTCCAAATGTGCCTAACACAGGAGTACAGCAAAGAACTTGCTTTTAACTTGACCAAGCAAAGTTTGGTATCCTTTATGCCGCGAACGAGAAATTACTTCCAGTCCAACGACAGTTCACTTGCTGTCGAAAGTGAATCCGCTTCTCT
>JAKFVJ010000461.1 GCA_021732245.1 Candidatus Obscuribacterales bacterium
TTGGGATTTGAAGAAGCTTCCCAGATTTGTTGATGATGCTTATTCTGACTGGAATATATTTGGCTCTAACTTTTCCGTTGATGTCATTTTTGGCACTCGCGCTTGTATCTCTGGTGGCTGTAATATCAACATCAATAGCCGCAGAATCTACTACTTTGAACTCAGTTGCGTTTTCCGGAGCAAATGGAAGGCGCATTCCGGTCCAAATGGATGGCTGATAAAGAGTAGGCACGAATTTTAAGTTGACGTTGGCTAACCCCCGCCAACACTGTCTTTTTGACTAGCAATCAGAAAGGAAGTGTCAATGGCAAATCGGAGGCTAGCTATGAGAAGAATACGCGAAATTTTGCGACTTTGCTGGGATCTCAAATTAAGTCATGAAGATGTTGGATTAGCAGTCGGTGTATCCGGCTCAACTGTTCATCGCTACGTTGCCAGAGCAAATGCAGCAGGCCTTTCATGGCCGCTGCCTGAAGGGCTCGACGATACAGATTTAGAAAGACGTTTGTTTCCGCCACTTGCCGACAGACCAACCAAATATGTCGAGCCGGATTGGAATCACATTCACCAAGAGAGGAAAAGACCTGGTGTAACCACTCTCTTGCTCTGGCAGGAATACAAAGAAAATAATCCTAACGGCTATCAGCTGAGTCAATTCTTTGAGCGCTACAGGCAATGGCGGCAATTGCTCAATGTGACAATGCGCCAGACCTACCGAGTAGGCGAAAAGGTGTTTTCTGACTTTGCCGGCAAGAAATTTCCCATCGTTGATGCCGAGACTGGTGAAGTGAAATATGCTCATTTGTTTGTCAGTTGTCTAGGAGCAAGCAATTACACTTTTGCCGATGTCTTTCGGAATGAAACCAGCCAATCCTGGTGTGAAGGTCAAGCACGTGCCTTCGAATTTTTCGGCGGCAGCAGCGAAGTCATAATTCCCGACAATCCCAAATCCACGGTGGATAAGCCAAGCCGTTTTGAACCTGTCTTGAACAGCTCTTTTGCCGACATGGCTCGCCATTTTGGCTGTGCTGTGATACCGGCAAGAGTTCGCAAACCAAAAGACAAAGCTAAAGTGGAATCAGCTGTTGGTCTGGCTACCAGATGGATCTTTGCTCGATTGCGCAATCGTACTTTCTTTAGCCTGGAAGAACTTCGCCAAGCAATAAAACCGCTGCTCGATGATCTAAACAATAGACCATTCAAAAAATTGCCCGGCTGCAGAACCTCAGCTTTTGAAGAGCTGGACAAACCAGCTCTTAGACCCTTGCCCTCCCATCCATACGAGTACTCGGAAATTCACAAAGCGCGAATCAACTTTGACTATCACTTTGAATTTGATAAGCACTGGTACAGCGTCCCATACCAACTCGTCAAAAAAGAAGTCGAGCTGCGCGTCACAACCAATGCCATTGAGGTACTCCACGGTGGCAAGCGTGTAGCAAGTCATAGGCGATCTTCAAAGCGCGGCGGCTCAACCACACTTGACGAACATCGGACTAAAAAGCACAGCCACTATGCAAATCGGACGCCAGAAAAAATGATCTCTTGGGCGGCTTCTTTCGGACCAGCCACTAAACGCATAATCGAATTGGCTTTTCAGTCCTTGTCTCACATGGATGAGGCATATAACAGGTCGATGGGAATACTTAAGCTCGCCAAATCATATGGACCTGATCGTTTAGAGGCTGCCTGCCAACGCGGTCTGGCAACAGGCGCCATCTCTTGGCGCAGTATCAAATCAATCCTACAAAATAATCTCGACTTAAGACCATTACCACCGGCACTTCTGCCAACTCAGTTAACCATCACTCACCACAACATTCGTGGAGCTAATTACTTCACCACCAACAAAGGAGAAAATCATGCTAATGCAACCCACAATTGACGGACTTAAAACTCTCAAACTCTTCGGTATGATCCAGGCTCTGGAATCCCAGATGGAAAATCCGGACGCTAAATCCCTTTGCTTTGAAGAAAGGCTCGGATTCATGGTCGACACCGAACTAACATCTCGCGAGAATAAACGGCTTCAAAGCCGTCTCAGGCTCGCTAAGCTAGCTGAAAAAGCCTCACTCGAAGAAATAGACCTCCGCGGCAATCGCGGAATCGATCGCGCTGAACTGGCTTCGTTGTCTACTTCCGACTGGATACGCCGCCACCAAAATATCATCATTCACGGCGCCACCGGTGTAGGCAAAAGTTACCTAGCTTGCGCTCTTGCTCAAAAGTCCTGCCGTGACGGATTTACCGTTCATTTCGACCGGGCCTCTCGTTTGTTTCAAGAACTTGCAATCGCTAGAGCCGACGGCCGATACTCCAAATGTCTTGCCACCATTGCTCGCAAAAATGTCCTTGTCATTGATGACTTCGCTCTGTTTCCTCTAAATCCTGAACAGCGACAGGACTTGCTCGAAATTATCGAAGACCGCTACTCTCACTCATCTACAATAATTACTACCCAACTTCCTATCGAGCACTGGCACGAAATCATCGGCGACCCAACAATTGCCGATGCAATCCTCGACCGTGTGGTACATAACTCTCACAAGCTTCATTTGAAAGGAGAATCTAAAAGAAAAGACAAAGCTAAATCACTTGAACTTGTCGGTTAATTTAACTATGCCAACGTCAACTAACAACAATCCTTACCTTCATTCCATTTGCCGGAATCGTCATTCCACTTGCTCCGGAACGACCATTCCATTTCACCGGAATGCGCACTCAGTCTCAATT
>JAKFVJ010000113.1 GCA_021732245.1 Candidatus Obscuribacterales bacterium
AACTGGCTGCAGCCTCATACTGCTCAACCTTTAAAAGTCGGCAATAAAACCGGATTGGATCTAGCCGTCCTTTCTGAACATGGTTACACTTAAACACGGATTCAAACTCATGCTTGATTTCAACCCCGCATCTATAGTCAAAAAAGCCGCCAACGTAGTGGCCGATAATAACGCGCAGTCCAGATTCAGCACTGTTGAAGAAGCAATTGCTGATATCAAAGCTGGGCGTATGGTTGTCGTTGCCGATGACGAAGGTCGTGAGAACGAAGGTGATCTGATTTGCGCTGCAGAGCTGTGCACGCCTGAGATGATCAATTTTATGATCACCAAAGCGCGTGGCTGGGTATGTTTGGCTCTCACGCAAGAAAGAGCTGATGCGATGCAGTTAGGCATGATGGTTGAGCGCAATACCGAAAGTCAGGGTACTGCTTTCACGGTGACAATTGATGCCGACACTAAATATGGTGTCACAACAGGCATAAGCGCTTTTGATAGAGCGACGACAATTCGTGTTGCCGTTGATGATGCCTCTGTGCCGTCTGATTTAAGACGACCAGGACACATTTCTCCGCTCATTGCCAAAGAAGGCGGTGTATTGAAGCGCGCCGGACACACAGAGGCTGCCGTTGATCTTGCTCGCATGGCCGGTCTTAAGCCGGCTGGAGTCATCTGCGAAATAATCAATGATGACGGAAGCATGTCTCGCGTGCCGCAGTTATTTGAATTTGCCGAGCGCAACAATCTAAAGGTAATCAACATTGCTCAGTTAATCGCCTATCGCCTGGAGCGTGAGCGTTTTGTTGTGCGTGAAGCCGAAGCGGAATTTCCTTCTGCTTATGGTCAATTTAAAATGTACGCCTATCGCAATCAATTGGATGGGCGAGGTCACATTGCCTTTGTGAAAGGTGATGTTGCAGGTAAAAAGGACGTTCTGGTGCGAGTGCACAGCGAGTGTCTCACAGGAGATGTCTTCGCCAGCTTGCGCTGTGATTGCGGGCCGCAATTGGAAGCGGCCATGGCAATGATTGCCAAAGAAGAAGAAGGTGTATTGGTTTATTTGCGTCAAGAAGGTCGCGGCATCGGCTTGATCAATAAAATCAAGGCTTATGCTCTGCAAGATCAAGGGCAGGACACCATACAGGCAAATGAATCATTAGGTTTTAAACCCGACTTGCGTGATTACGGCGTCGGTGCGCAGATGATGTACGATCTCGGATTATCATCGGTGCGCATCATCACAAACAATCCGCGCAAGATTGTTGGACTTGAAGGTTATGGTTTGCAAGTTACTGGACGCGTGGCAATGCCGGCAGCCTGCAATAGCCATAACATCAATTATTTGCTGACCAAAAAGGAAAAAATGGGGCACTGGCTGGAAGGCCTTGATGCTCATGCGCAAACTCAAAATAAGGAGAAATAATCGTGGCTAAGGAATATTCGGGCAACCTTATTGCAGAAGGACAACGCTACGCAATTGTCGTAAGTCGTTTTAACGAGTTCATCACCGGCAAACTGTTGGGCGCCTGTATCGATACATTGAAGCGTCATGGTGCTGCTGAAGAATCAATCGAAATTATGTGGTGTCCTGGTGCTTACGAAATTCCGTTGGTTGCCAAACAAGCAGCGTTTTCCGGTAGATATGATGCCGTAATTTGCTTGGGCTGTGTAATTCGTGGTGCAACTCCTCACTTTGATTACGTTGCCGGTGAAGCAGCTAAGGGTATTGGACAAGTTGGACTAGAGTCGTCTGTACCGACTATCTTTGGTGTGTTGACGACCGACACCATCGAACAAGCTGTAGAAAGAGCAGGCACTAAAGCAGGCAATAAGGGCGCTGATGCTGCCATGACGGCTATTGAAATGATCAATTTGCTGAAGGCTATTCGTACGCCGGTTGGTGCACGTTAAGTCATCCTGAGCAAAGCGAAGGATCTCACGTCTTTAACATGCGAGATTCTTCGTCGCGGTGAACCGCTCCTCAGAATGACAAAGTCGTCTTAGCGCAAACTTTCGGCTTCGATTTTGCGGCCGTAGTATGGATATTCTTTGAGGACGCGGCCGAAGACGGAGGCTACGCGCAGGGCGTCGATCATTTGTCCTTCGGTGCGCACTTCACGCAACATCATGGCCTTTTCCAGAGTTGTCTTTTGCAGGATAAGGCGCATCAATACGCTTGTTGAAAAATGCATACTCACTTTTGGTCGGATGGCACCATGATCCAAGCGTTCAACAGTTGCGCGACCATTTGTTGATCTCAATACCCATGCTAGCTGTTTGGGGCCGTCAACAATGAAGCCTATCGATATTTCACCCTTAGTTGCTTCTTCGAGTAATTCAGAACCAAAAGCAATGGGCATGAATTCTTCAAAGTAGTGATGAGCAAACTCTTCCGAAAACGTAGGCTCTAGGCGCTTTTTATCAACTGGGAACGAATGACCCCAATTGTGCGTTTTTCCATAATGGATTTGTTTCTCGAAGTAGTTTTGATCAATAGAAGCCGGAGAAATTTGATAGCGTCCAAGTAATTCAAAAAGATTTCTTGTCGTTACTTGCACTTCGTCAAGTAAGAGATGGCGCATGATGCTTGGCAAACGATAAGGATCAGCAATTGCCGATTCCGCTTTTGGATAACGAAGCGCCGCACCTAAGGACTCAACCCATTCCTGGTTAAGCAAAGTCTGTGGTGACACCAAATTCAAAACACGCGGTGGATAGTTGTCTTCAATCACC
>JAKFVJ010000194.1 GCA_021732245.1 Candidatus Obscuribacterales bacterium
GCTTAAGGAAGTTGGCTACTGCAACGGCATTGAAAACTACTCGCGCATTCTAGAAGGTCGCACACCAGGTGAACCGACGCAAACACTAGTAGACTACTTTGTGCGCAAGTTCGGGCAAGATGGCTTTCTAACTTTCATTGATGAATCACACGTAACACTGCCTCAGTTGCAAGGCATGTATCACGGTGACAGATCTCGCAAAGATACTCTTATTGAGTTTGGTTTCCGCCTGCCGTGCGCCCGCGACAACCGACCACTCACGTCTGATGAATTCTGGAATAAAGTCGGCAAGACTGTTTTTGTTTCTGCCACGCCTGGCGACCGCGAATTGGCAATTAGTGAAAATATTGTTGAACAAGTAATCAGACCAACGGGTTTGGTGGACCCGGAAGTCGAAGTACGTCCTATTCAAGGTCAGATTGATGATTTGATCAAAGAAATAAAAACCCGTTCGGCTAAAGGCGAGAGAGTTTTAGTCACTACATTGACCAAGCGTATGGCCGAAGACTTAACCGAGTACCTGCAGGAGCTTGGCATTAGAGTACGCTGGTTGCACAGCGACGTAAAAACATTAGAGCGCATCGAACTGCTTCGTGATTTACGATTAGGTTCATTCGATGTACTGGTTGGCGTCAACCTATTAAGGGAAGGACTGGACTTACCGGAAGTTTCTCTTGTGGCAATCATGGAAGCAGACAAGGAAGGTTTTCTGCGCGCCGAAAGATCCTTAATTCAGACCATTGGACGAGCCGCGCGCAATGCCGCCGGACAAGTAGTCTTGTATGCCGACCGCATAACCGACTCCATGGATAAAGCTATGACAGAAACCAAAAGGCGCAGGGAAAAACAGACTGCCTACAATATTGAAAACAACATAACACCGCAAACTATCGTCAAAGAAACAACCAACAGCTTATTAGAGACTTTGCGCGGCAAGGAAATCCTACCCAAGTCCCTTAATAAGGAAGCCCTGGAAGCTCAGGCAGATGAACTTGGTAAGGACCTAGCTAAGGCCATCAAGAAAATGGAAGAGCAAATGAAGCAAGCAGCGCGGGATTTGGACTTTGAAACCGCCGCCCAGTTGCGCGATCAATTAAAAGTATTACAGGAACTAGCAGCCAAAAAACGCCGAAAAGGCGGCAGTTAAGGTATACAGGCCCTATTTCACTAGTGGAAATACGCTGTCAACTGTTTAAACTACCTTAACGAGGCGCGCATAGACAGAAAAGCGCACTTATACTACTCTCGCCAGCGTTGCCAAGCAACCAATTTTAGCAACGCTACGGCTTAGATTCCCTAATAGCCCAAGAGAGGAAATAATGGCCAAAGCAAAGTCTCTTGATAGCGACAGATCAATGAACAACCTCCTTGTAGAGGACGAGAACATTGCGAAGCGCAACGAACTCGAAGAACTTGATCTCGATGACAACGATGATTTCACTATTATCGATGACATGGACGATTCCATGGAAGACGACGATGAACCAGTCGAGCTTCCCACAACGCGCGAACTTGCAACAGAAGATTCCGTCCGCCTCTATTTAAGAGAGATTGGCCGCATTCAACTTTTGAAGCCGGACGAAGAAATTGAACTTGCCCGTAAGATTCTCCAAGGCGACATGATTGCTAAGCGTAAATTGGTGCAAGCCAACTTGCGTCTTGTGGTATCAATCGCCAAGAAATACATCGGTCGTGGTTTGTCCTTCCTTGACTTGATTCAAGAAGGCAACTTGGGTCTTATCCGCGCCTCTGAAAAATTCGATCACGAGCGTGGCTATAAGTTCTCCACATACGCCACCTGGTGGATCCGCCAAGCCATCACTCGTGCTTTGGCTGACAAATCAAGAACCATTCGTGTGCCTGTACACATGGTTGAAACAATCAACAAACTGAAGAAAGTAACAAGACAGCTTGCACAAGAACTAAATAGAAAGCCAACCGAACAAGAATTGGCTCATGCTATGGATGTATCTATTGCCAAGTTGCACGAGATAATCAAGGCCGCCAAAGAGCCTATCTCCCTTGAGACACCAATTGGTAAGGAAGAAGATTCCCGCCTTGGTGATTTCATTGAAGATGCTGAAACAGACAGACCGGAAACAACAGTCACTCACGAACTTCTCCGCCAGGACTTGGCAAAGATGCTAAATGAACTGACACCACGCGAAAGAGATGTTTTGCGTCTGCGTTTTGGTTTGGATGATGGTCGTCAGCGTACATTAGAAGAAGTCGGTCAATTGTTTGCCGTAACACGCGAACGTGTCCGCCAGATTGAATTCAAGGCTCTAAGAAAGCTGAGACAGCCTGGACGTTCTTCACGCTTGCGCGAATATCTCTAAGAGATATATCGTTCACAAAACCGTAAATTAAGAAAGGGGCGCCTGGCGGCGCCCCTTTTGTTCACTCTATTAACCTGCTATTCTTGCTTTGATTTAATAAGTTAAGGTCACAGGAGAAAGGTTCCTAATGAGCACGATAGATGGTCAAGGATCTTCAGCCGCCCCCTTTTCAGGCGACGAATCAGGAAGCATTTTCAATACCCCTGATGTGGTAAGCGAATCACCGACAACAGCTGAGCGTGTTGTCGATACCCAATCGGGCTTCTTATTGATCGTCCGCCGCGCACAAGAGCGTCTGGCACTTTCTCTAAAGCGCCGCATAGGCACTCCGCCAACTTCAGCCATTCTTCTGACGCCGGATGAATCTCTTCAGCTCTCAAAAATTCTTG
>JAKFVJ010000358.1 GCA_021732245.1 Candidatus Obscuribacterales bacterium
TTGTCGCCACTTGCCACTTTACGACCAGTAATGAGGCTCTCATACGCCATCCAGTAAGCCCTACGGCATACTTTGAACGTTTCAATCATGGCAGGTGTAAACAAGGTTCTTTCCATTGGAACCCCCTTTCGATTTGACTACCTTACTTTTGTATGTCATACCAATATATAGGTGTCCTTAAACCAGCGTCAACTTAAATGTGGCGGATCCGGGATAATTAATCGAAAGGCAAAAAGAGATGAGCGTACCGCAAGCACAATTCGGACAACTCAACCCTGTACTTTCCGTTTCGGAATTTACAGCTTTAATTAAAGACGTCCTGGAAGAGACCTTCGACGCCGTAGCCATTGTTGGTGAAATAAGCAACGCCAAACTCTACCCGTCCGGACACTGGTATTTCTCTTTAAAGGATAAGGATGCAACTATTTCCTGCGTCTGTTTTAGAAATGCCGCTCAATATTTGAAATTCGAATTAGAAGATGGTTTGCAAGTTGTCGCCAAAGGAAAGATTTCTGTCTATCCACCACGCGGCAACTATCAAATAGTAGTCACCGGACTTGAGCCTGTCGGCATCGGTCAATGGCAATTAGCTTTTGAACAACTGCGCGAGAAATTAGATAAAGAAGGATTGTTGGACTCTGAACGCAAGAGACCAATTCCGGCAACGCCGCGTTGCGTTGGTGTCGTCACCAGTATTGCCGGCGCAGCATTGCGGGACATCTTGAGCGTCTTCAAAAGACGCAATCCGGGACTGCGCGTAATCATCAGCCCATCAAAAGTACAAGGCGAAGGCAGCGCTGAAGAAATTGCTCAGGCAATTGAAAGCCTTAACGAAGTCCCAGGCGTCGATGCCATCATTGTCGCCCGTGGCGGCGGCTCAATAGAAGATCTCTGGTCATTCAACACTGAAATTGTTGCGCGTGCAGTTGCCGCATCGGGCGTGCCCACAATTTCCGGCGTCGGCCACGAAACAGATATAACTATTTGCGACCTGGTTGCCGACTTGCGTGCGCCCACGCCGACAGCTGCAGCTGAACTTGTCTCACGTGGTCATATGGAAATGGCCAGTGCCTGGACCAACCTGCACAGACGTCTTATCGATAGAATTACAGAAAAACTCGCAACTGCACGATACAGATTTGAAAAA
Organism: Candidatus Obscuribacterales bacterium; assembly: GCA_021732245.1. Classification (GTDB taxonomy): domain Bacteria; phylum Cyanobacteriota; class Vampirovibrionia; order Obscuribacterales; family Obscuribacteraceae; genus SBAT01. Next base: position 1,148 of record JAKFVJ010000358.1, read on the forward strand.
GCCGATCCGTGGCCTGAACTTCTGCGCTATGCCGATCGCTTGCAACACTTGCATTTGAAATTACAAAATCTGCGCCACAAATTATTGAACACCAGCGAAACCTTACTTGCAGAAAACAAACATCGCTGGACTATGGCATACGAAAAATTGATGGTCTTAGGCCCACTAAATGTTTTGCAGCGCGGCTTCGCCGTATTGCGCAACCAAGACGGGGAAATCATAACCAAAGCACACAAAGTAAAAGAAGGAGACACCGTAGAAGCATTGTTGGCAAAGGGCAAACTAAAACTCAAAGTCATCGAATGCGAATCTGACTGGTACTAGAAAGGAGCAACTAATGTCTAAAGAAAAAGATTTTGAATCAACATTGAAGGACCTCGAGAAAATAGTCGGCAAACTAGACGGCGAAATAAAACTCGAAGAAGCACTTGAGCTTTTTGAAGAAGGCATAAAGCTAAGCTCTGACTGCGAAAAATTCCTGACCACTGCCGAACAAAAAGTCGAATTACTGAAGCGTCAAGCCGACGGCACAGCAACTCTGGAAGTATTTGTCGAAGTAGCTGCCGAATAACTCCATCGCATTGCAAACAAAAACGACCTCGCATTTGGCAAGGTCGTTTTTCATTTCACGTTGTAGGGGCGCATTGCATGCGCCCGCACTAATTACTCAGCGTGCACTTCAACCATGATTTCAGCTTGCACTTCCGGTGCCAACTTCACGGTTGCCGGGAAGGTGCCGAGGAAGCTGATATCGTCAGCGGTTTTTATCGTGCGCTTGTCGATTTCAGTGTTCAATTCTTTGGACAACACTTGAGCAATTTCTTTGGTTGTTATCTTGCCATAGAGCTTGCCGCCTTCGCCAGCTTTTGCTGCGAGTTTGACGGTACCAACTTCTTTGATCTTCTCAGCGAGATCGAGAAATACTTGGTGCTGAATATCAGCTTTCTTGCGTATGGCAGCCAAATCTTCTTCGCGCTTTTTCAATGTGCCATCGGTTGCTACAACAGCCAAGTTTCTTGGTTGCAGAAAATTGCGGAAGTAACCGTCGCTTGATTCAACGACATCTCCAGCCTTGCCTAATTTGGCGACGTTTTGTTGCAGAATGATCTTCATATATTCTCCGGAAGTAACGGCTCAAAAGCCAGCGAGTAGATAAGGCCTCGCGCCTGAACCAATTGACAATTATAAGACTTTACCATGAAGGAGCCGGACTTTCGCCGGTTATAACCCTTCGTTCACGATCCTTTATGAACGCTCACGAAACATGGCTCTAATGCCCGAGGGGTCGGAGTTGAAGCCAAGACGCTTGTAGAAGCCGTCACGACCAGGGTCGGCATAAAGGGTAATCAAGGAAATCGGGTACTGGTCTAGCTGATTGATAATTTCCCGCATAATGCGTTTGCCCAGCCCTAAACGCTGGTAACTTGGACGTACAGCCACATCCCAGATGGTCGCATTAAAAACTTTATCGCCGGTGGCGCGGGCAAAGCCGACCAGCAAATCGCCATCCCAGGCACTGACAACAGCAAGGCTGTTAGCTAAAGCGCGGTTAATCAAATCAGGATCGCGGCGAGCCCAG
>JAKFVJ010000202.1 GCA_021732245.1 Candidatus Obscuribacterales bacterium
TGCTGGCGTTACCGCAAACAAACATGTAGCCATTCCAGAACGCGTTGTCATATTCACACTTGCGTTTGTCGCCGGTGTTTGAGTAGTGTCCTGAGGCTTTGATTCTCATACCCTTGCCATCAAGGGAGTTTTTGCCGAAGACATCCAGAAAGACTTTGCGCACTTGTCCGGAAAACTTGAACAAGGAGTCCAGGTCTTCATCGGCCTTGGTTGGCGTTTTTGTCTCGCTGCAGTATTCCTTGCCGGGCAAGTCGGAATCGCAAACTGCGTCGTAGATGAATCTTTCCCCGGTGCCGTTGCCCTTTTCTTGGCTAGGGGCACGACCGGTAAGAATCAGGAATTGCAGTCCGGCGATAACGCCGTCGATGAAACCCAACTCACTTGGTTTATAAACGCGCTTGTAGAACTTCATGCCAAGTTCCATTTCCTTGCGCATTGCCTCAGCCTGTTCATAGGCCGCCAGAGTTTGCGAATCGACTTTGCCGATGAATTTATCTAGGGCAAGCGAGAAGCGACTCTTGCGACGCTTGAATGGTTGCTGAAGCATTTCAAATGTTTGAGCGTACTCAGTTTCCTTGTCCTCTGTGAGCAAGTCGGCGAATGCTGGGTTCTCCGGGGAGCTATAGGTCAGGGTGTTGAGCATGAACTCAGGTATAAATCCGTTCAGATATTTGCTCATAGTTAGCCTCCTGGCTCACGCACGTTGGTGAGCTAAGTAAGTGGAGATAAAGAAAAAGCCGGAGCACTAAGAGCACCGTTGTTCGGTGCGCTACGTGTTCCGGCTTACGTTGTGCTAGCTACTGCCAGCGTGCGATTTTCCGTTGGCTACAAACTAGACTCAAACTGGAGTCTTAGTCGCGCCATCGTCTTGAATGGTCAAATGCTTTGAATGACTGTTTGGGAGAGGTCTGGGTTACTTCAATAAGAACTACAAATGGAATTTGAAACTAAATCGCATTTTCTACCCTACTAAATAGAAACTCTTTACTTCAATTGAAATTCCAATTATCTAGAAGTAAAAGTGCTCGCGATAACTCACGCTAGGATCGCATTATGAGAGTGGTATCATTCTCGATCTCTCTTGGCTTTTTCGTGTTTCTTTTCCGTTTTTTCGCAACGAGCAAATTGCAGTTTTCTAGGCCCACCTTACGGCCCAGGAATTTTCCCACCGATAGAGAGCTTTTTCTGCTTGAAACCGAAAAAAGGGCCCTTTTCGCGATTTTTTGGAGAGCTCCTCAAAGTCCCAAACTGGCTTCGCTACTGGCCTAGCTGGCCTATCTTTACAACCATTCTTGTCCGAAACTTGTGCCGCGTGGCGCACCAAAAACTACACAGATCCTTGCTAAAATGACGGGGATTGTCAGGAGCCACGAACATGTGCCAGCGATCTACTTTCTATATGTCCCACATATGCTTGGTTTTGTGTCTGTTGTATAATGCAAGTAATGCAGTTGACTGCAGGGAGACGGACCGTAAAGGACCGGCGTGAAGAGGACCCCTAAAGGGGTCTTTTCATTTTTTTGGAAACTTTGGGCCGAGCCAAACTTTCCCATAACCTTCAATTCGCTTCTGCCACTCATTGCGATTGTATTTAAACTCGGCAATCTGAACGAGCCGTTCAGTGAAGGGACTAAGCTGCGACACTTGCCCATGGTCTCGCAAGATTGCTTGTTTGACGGGATAGGCTAATAGGTCTGCAAGTTCTAGACCTGATATATCTGCCTTCTTATTCACAAATTTGATTTCTTTGCTCGTCAGAACCTGTTTATGATTCTGCTGAAAAAGGGTTCCTCGTTCCAAAATTTGCTCATATGCCAGCTGCAGGGTCCTGTCGTAAGACTTTCCTCGAGCTTCAGCCAATACATCACCTACAGAGTTCTTGTACGTAAGCCAGCCGCAATACCTGTCTAGCATCGCCTTCAGGCAAAAGTGGTAAGGATCATCGGGATAAATATATTGGTTCTTATGGTATTGCTTATCAATAACCACACAGACAAGCTTAAAGTCCGCATTTGTAATAACACTTAGAAGGGCATCATCAAATTTTTTATGTGTCTCCTTGTCCTTTAGTATTACGAATGGTCCTCGCTTATTGAGAATATCTTTGCGGTGCAAAACTATTTGACTGCTGCTGCTTCTAACACCAAATATAGTGTCCTTGAAATTTCGCAATTGTTTCGCAAAATCAGCATCTTCTGCCGGCTGTTTAAACCAGACACCTAATAGTCCTAAGTACCTGTCCGCCGCCCTATCTAAATTTTTATACGAGTGATCACCAGTTTCATCGATGTAAAGGCGATAACGATTTGGTCGAAAGTCTGGCACGAAGCCCCCAATTAGCTAAACAATTACTGTCTCTAGCTTAATGAGAGTCCTAAGGTTGAACAAGGCGTACTATAAATTAAGACGGCTTAACGTCATTGCCTCGTAACTTATGCCAGACAACGCCATTAAACAAGGTGTTGTCAGAAGACAGGGTGTCTTATGGGTAAAAAAATTCGGGACCGACGGGACTCGAACCCGCGACCTCCTGCGTGACAGGCAGGCGCTCTAACCAGCTGAGCTACGATCCCAGAATAGATTCTGAGCAGGGGAGGAAGTATATCACATGACTATTTAGTCTTTGACTGAACCGGCATCAACAAGTAACGGTAGTTTTCGTCGTTGTCACCTTTGAAGATTAGCGGCTTCAAAGATCCGGTCATTTCCAAACGCACTTCTGCGC
>JAKFVJ010000456.1 GCA_021732245.1 Candidatus Obscuribacterales bacterium
CCCACCGCCGCAAGCAAAGCCACCCCATAAGCCGCCCCATGTTCAGCCGTCAGCAACGCCACTTCGTCACCAAATACATCCGCCTGTATCTGTCTCCACAAATCCGACTTCGCTCCACCACCTGACGCACGAATCTCTTCAACAGGAATATTCAACTCCCGCATTATCGTAAGACAATCGTTGAGTGAATACGTAACCCCTTCCATTATTGAACGCACAATGTGCCCACGCGTATGACTCAATGTAAGTCCAATCAACGACCCGCGTGCATTCGGATCCGCATACGGCGTCCGCTCTCCCGATAAATAAGGCAAGAAGAAAAGCCCGTCACTTCCCGCCGCCACTGCCTGAGCCTCAGCAGTCAATTTCTCATAGATTGCAGAATCATCACTCAAGCAAAGGCTGTTGCGGAACCACTGCAAACTAGCACCTGCTGAAAGCGTAACACCCATCAAATGCCATTTGTCTTTGACGGCGTGACAAAATGTATGCAGTCTACCTGACGGATCAACCGCGAACTTTTCACTATGCGCAAACACAACACCCGAACTTCCAATTGAAGTTGAGACTAACCCCTCGCGCACAATGCCATTGCCTATTGCGCCCGCCGCACAATCACCCGCGCCACCTACAACAACGCAATCTGTGCTTAACCCCAAAAGACTCGCAACTTCGGCTGTCAGCTTGCCGGTGACTTCATGTGATTCGTATGCGGTGGCAAACCAATTTTCCGGCAATTCTAATTTAGAAAGTAAGGTCTTGCTCCAAGTTCTGTTGGCCACGTCGAACAGTAACATACCACTGGCGTCGCTGACATCAGTGGCAAACTCACCTGTAAGTCGCCTGCGAATTTCATCTTTTGGTAAAAGGATCTTTGCCACGTTGACATAATTCGATGGCTCATTTTTCCGGAGCCATAAAATCTTAGGAGCGGTGAAACCGGTAAGTGCTGGATTTGCCACCAACTTTATTAGCTCGCTGCGGTTCCCGGCTAATCTTTCCATTTCTAGACATTCTTGAGTAGTGCGTTGGTCGTTCCACAAAATTGCTGGTCGAATTACCTTGCAGTCGGCATCCAGAAATACCGCACCATGCATTTGTCCTGACAATCCGATAGCTTTTACGTCAGAAGCTTTCAGATTGGCTCTTTTGACAACATCTTGAATTGTTTGTACTGTAGCCCTCCACCAGTCGTCAGGGTCTTGCTCGCTCCATGACGGTTTTGGTTGATACAAAGGATAGGAAGCTGTTGACTCTGCTAAGACTCGCCCGGCACTATCTATGACAAGGGTCTTTGCACCCGAAGTACCGATGTCTACACCGATAAACACGCCCATACTTTTGCCTCATTAAAGAGTATCAACGTACATTTTAACTCGTCCGTTATCACCGGAGGACTCTTGTCTATTGATTTGATGTCAATGCATTTCTATACACGTAATTGATGGCTTTGTCTATTTCCTTACGCCATTCATTCCATCCTCTTTGTGTTAGGCTTTCCTGAAACTGTTTCATCTGTTCGATCTGTTGGTACGCGCTGATGTCTAATGCTGCCGGTAATGGATCGTCCAGAATATTAAATGGTTGTTCTCTGGCAATCGTTTTGGAAATGATGTCCTCAAGTCTGGCCAGACCTTTGGCATAATTTGTTCCTTGCCAATTATCATTAGTGCAGAGCAGAAACTTTTTGCGCTCTGGTGCGATGTCTTCTTTCTTTCCTTTCAGTGTAACATTCGGATCATTGGCGGTTGCGATTGTAGAGCCACCAGCAATATCGCAACTTGTGGTGAAATCAAAGACGAAATAGTCTCCAGTCACTTTGTTAATTAGTATGTAATCGCCCTTTGAATGATCGGCGGCCGAGCCGCTATGTGCAGGAATTCCGATCCAATTGTCCGGAGTCCCATACGCCGCTGGACGGTTAGATGGTACTGTGTATGTCGGATTGTGTTGCCATCCTTGTTGCAAAAGGTGGGAAAATGCAGTTGAAGCAGTATCTTCGGCGCCTACGCCATTTTGAACACCCCCAGCTGCAGTCGTCGGTGGACTAACATGTCCCGTTAACGCGTCTAGTAGTTCTGGACGGTCCGTATATTGGCTAATCCGAGCTTCCAGCCCTTGTGAGAAATATTCACTAAGATATTGTAGTTCTTTCTGTTGAGTTTCGGTTAATTGCTCGAGTTGTTTCAGTTGCTTGATTCGCTGCTCAACTACAATTAAGGATCTGGAGTGTTCCATTTGATCCGCTGCTGTTAGTTGCTCCTTCCAGCATTTAAGATTCAATTTGTCCGTTGACTTTATTGCTTCAAGCAATTGCTCATCCAGACCGATTCGAGCGTCTTTCGCCCAGTCAGAATGTGCTTTTAGCACACGTTTTAGAGTCTCTTTCAGCATGCGCTCATCTTTTGTTTGAACTCTAATTCCCTTTAATCCCTTAAGATGTTCATAGCCCTGGAGTGCTTCTGACCGATAGTATCGCAACAGCATCTCGTCGTTGTAAGACAGTCCGGGCTTTGTTTCTTTTTCTTTCAGGAGTCGATCGAAATCCATAATTGCGTCCTCTAACGCTTCGTTGTTCTGGATTTGCAGTTCTTCGAGTAAGTTCTTCTTAGCTGCTAAGACTTCTCTTGCTTGGTTGGCATTATTGGATCCTTTGATTTCATTCGATAATTCGCGTATTCTTTTCTGTCTTTCTGCACTTACAGTTTTAGACAGAAG
>JAKFVJ010000036.1 GCA_021732245.1 Candidatus Obscuribacterales bacterium
AGTGTTCCCTCTGTTATACAGAATCGGTAAATGTTGCTAAGTTACTAGGGCCTTGCCATGCCAATGCCGGCTATCGCAGTGGCTATGCCGATTGAAAAAAACAAGATCAAGTTTGTTTCCATATGGGCTATCCTCCAACGTCTTTTGGCTTGTCTGCCGCGCGATTCGAATGATCGTTAAGCGTGTATTTGACTTTCTTTCCTCGTACAACTATCTTCGCCTCTAATTGCTTATGATTAATATGCCGGGATTGTGGTAGTCCACAGTCCTTGCATAATGTGTTTTCTGTTTCTTCTTGATGTGTCAGTGCTCCTTTGTGGAAATTCTTGTTGGCGATACTGCGTAGTGTTTTAGCCATTTCTTCGCCAATGGTGTTTTCTGCTCTTTGCAGCAGATCGTCAAATTTGTCGTAGATGCTCGAAAGGAGTTGTGACACCTTGCCCGGGTCTTCTATCATTACTAAAAATAGTGATTCCACAGAGTACGAGTGGTAATGCTTTTCAAGCATTTGTCGAAGTGCTTCTGTAGTGTGCTTATCCAGCCCAAGCTCTTCCATGGGCTTGGTGCGATTGACCGGTTTTGGTTGGAACATTGTCATAGGAAGATCCTCCTTGGTGTGGTGTTATTGAAATATGTAAAAGGGAAGACGACTTTGTTGCCGTCTTCCCCTTGGACTACTTGCGCATCTCCTTGGGGTGCTTCATGGGGTCGAAGAACTGCTTGCCGTCCTTAGCAAAGGACCAGCGGCAGGACACTTCGCGCATGATTGGCACAATGAGAGCGTCGAAAGTGTCGGACTCAAGCGCGGTGTTGATCGTTTCCTTCGCCTCACGACGCAGGTTGCGATTGGCAAAGCGCTTGTCTTTCTTCTCGCTCTCGGCCTTGGTGATGCCGCAAATAGGTGTTTTCTTGTACGAATTGGACATGTGCTGTCTCCTGAAGACAGCTTGCTCGCGACGAGAACTACTCTCAATCGTGTCAAGCGTCTTAGAAGACAAACGATGGGAATAGAATCATTCCGAACCTCCTTTTGGTAGGGGTAATTCTTTCTGCGCTTTATGCGCGTTCGGTGTTGCTGGCGACCAGCATTGATTGCCATAAGTCCGGGACAGAGGCAATGGTTTTTACTCCCGAATGTTCAAAGCAATCGGAGAGCGCGACTGGCTCGCTTAGAGCATCTTCAGGTCGAAGATGATCAATGGAGAAGCCAGGGAAAAGTAGAGCGAAAGATTGCTCTTCCGACATGAGGTTCTGCCCAACTGCTGCGTACTCGATTAATTGATGGACACAGCAAGAGGGAAGCACGTATCGACAATTTGTGGCTGGAGGGCCAAATGCAATTTGTCCGAATGTGAAATCAATCAATTCGTCTTTGGATGGTTGTCCTGTGTACTGCAATGCGTCGACGCCGTATACCCAATAGGTGGGAGCTTCCTGTGCTTGGTCAGTCCAGTCTGGTTGATTAAAATCAATGGAGCTGAAATTGGCGCATTTGCTCTCAGTAGCGTACATAACTAGTTTGTCCAGTCCGAAACGGTTCCAGCCGTTCCACGAATATATTTCTTGCAGAAGCGATAACTTTTGTTCCTTGGAGTAATTTTTTGGCCAAAGTTTGTCGAAAAGCGAGCAGCGATCGCTAGTGTCTTTTAGTGTGCGTATCGCTTCTGCAACAATCATCAGTCGTGCTGCTGTGCTGGATTCAAGGTTCTTGCACGCGCTTTTCGAAAGTCTCATTCTTGTTAATGGGTCCATTGTGCAGAGCAAGAAATCCATTGCGTATTTTCTTGTTGCTCGAATTATTTTGTCCTTTGGTGTGGATTTCTTGAAAAAGTTAAACATCGTGCCTCCTTGATGGTTCCGTAATCTCTACTCGCGATCAGGCGATCTTTTCTTGATTTCGCCTGCGATAGCTATGCCGGCTATATATCCGACGCACAGTGAGAGTAGTGAGGAAATGACTCTTACAAGTATTGGGTCCTGCCAAAAGAGCGACAGTGAAAGCCCAAATATAAGTGCAAGTCCGCCAACGAATATCACGAGCATGCCTATGGCAATGGCGTTAATGATTGCTCGAATAACTGCATCGGCAAATGTTTCTCGACGACGTCTTTCAACTGGTTCGGGGTTGGTCGTAGTGGCACCGTACATTGCTCCTGTGCCTAGGCTAACGGCAACGAACATCCAAACAGGTACTGTTGTTATAAAAGCAAAGAACGGTAATTTGAACAAAAAGGCGATGCCAATGCAGGCAATGGCAATCGCCGAGATTACTTCAATAAGTATCATGCTGGGTCTCCTGGTAAAGAGAGAGGGATAAGGATAAGCCTCTCTCTTCTTGTGTAGCCGCGAGTTAACGACTACTGGTTGTTTATTTGCGACGGGCTTTTGAAATCTCGTCTGGGTCTGTTTCGAGTCCGGAAGTGTCCTGACCGGAATCACGCCAGTCGGTCACTTGAGAAAGTTTAGGGATTTGAAGAGACTCCAGTCCGGTCCAGCGAAGGGCGCGAACGAAAGCCTTCTTGATAGTGTTGCGGAGTTTGTGGTTCCAGACACGTTTGTTGGACTTGTTGCTTAGGCGTGTAGTCCATTTTGGTGTGGCATTCTTTTTTCTTGATCTGGACATATTGTGTCTCCGTAAGTGTTTCCGAAAGAAAGAGATCGGCGAATTTGCGTCGCCGATCTCTTGAGGGTCACGTCAACGATTACT
>JAKFVJ010000098.1 GCA_021732245.1 Candidatus Obscuribacterales bacterium
AGGGGGATAAGCTGATTAGTTGGGGGTTTTTCCTTGGGACTAACGGCAAAACTCAATTTCGCTTTCATTACCGTGATTGTGGTCATGGTCATAAGCGGTGCCGCCCTTGGCGTTTTCAATCTCTACAAATCCGTTCACGATAGTGCAACAGAAAAGCTAGAGACTTCAAAAAAACAGCTGGGCGACGACATGCTCGCTATTGCAAACGGCAACGAGAGACTGGCGTTGTCACTTTTGGAAAGTCCCGGATTTAATTCTGCCTACTCATCTAAAAACAAAGACAGAATTGGCCGCGAAGCAAATGCACTTATTGACAGAGCCGAAAGCGAAGCTTCAGTAATTGTCGTTGACGACCACAACTATGTGGTCTACTCCAGCGAAACACCATCCAAGTCAGGATATCCACTCCCTGATCAAGGTTTCTTGTACAACAAAGCTATTTCCACCCGCGAAAGGGTGAAAGGCTCTACCACCATTAGCGTCACAGGAGCTCCGTGTATAACTGCAATTGTTCCGATACCTTATCAGGGCGGAGCTGTGGTAGTTACGCAAGCAATAAATCTAGATTTGCTGACTGGCTTTGTCACCAAAATGGCTCTCATGCCGGCACACATCACCAACATTGATGCTGCATTGTATTCAGCAAAAGACAAACGAGTGACGGTTATCACAACGGGACTGCTCAACAAGGACAACGGTTATCTCGACTCGTTAAGCAAAGGGACAACGCCACCGCTCAAACTAACCGAAGTGGGCGACAAAATGTATTGGCCGTTTCTTTTGTTTGAAGAATCGCCGGAAAAAGACTTAAGCGGCATCATTCTAATTGCGACACCAGTAGCCGATATCAAGCCACAACTGTTGGGCATTGGAATTCAGTCGGCCGTGTCGGCTATTTTAGCGTTGTTGCTGGCTTTGTTCTTCGCTAACTCAATTGGAACTTCTACATCCTCCTCAATAAAATTCTTGATTCAGCGAGCAAAAGATTTGGCTGCGCAAAAATCGTCTCTACCAGCGCTCGATGTGCTTAAGGGAGAGTTTCTAGAACTTGGAGAGTTAATGGACACAGCCGTTGCATCTCTGCGCTCATCAGTGCAGAGCTTGAAGACACAATTGCTTTCTCGTGAAGGCGATTCAGGAATATCTGTCGATCAACTAGAGGCAGCAAATACTCAGATAAATACGTTGAATCGTCAGGTGGCTTCACAAACAAGACAAATTGCTGAAACAGCCAAGCAAATAAATTACGCAAATCAGCAAGCCGTATTGCTGCAACAAAAACTAGACTCTGTAATTCAAATAGCCAACGAAGGATTTTTATTCCTTGATCAATTCGGCAATATTGTTTCTGCCAATCCGGCATTCCTCAACTGGCTGGGCTCAACAGAGGCGGAAGTTGCCGGACGTTATTGTTACGATCTAGTGAAAAAACCAGGTGATCCGCCGGATGGAGATGCTACTGCATTTTCTAAACGGTCCAATGAGCCTGGCGAGCTTCTTAACGCCTTTTTCCCGGAAGGCTTTATCTATCACAGACAACAAAAGAGGGTCGTCGAAGTTTTTGCCCACTTGCAGCCAATCATGCAAGACAACACTGTCATTCAAGGCTATATTCTTGTCTTGCGCGATAAGACTTTGCACACGGAAGCCGCTTCACTGCGCCAAGAAATTGTCACCTTCCTGACGGATTCTATTCGCACGCCGTTGTCGTCAGCCGAACCCACATGGAATGCACTGCTTGCCAATGCGTCACAAACAATGCACGCTTCAGTTGGACAGGGCTTGGCGCAACTGCATACTCACTATGTACAACTTCTTGCTGTCGTCGACAGCTTGCTTATGATTTATGGCGGCACAATACCATCATCCACTACGCCGCGTGAGCCGACAGTTATAACAAGGCTTGTCGCTGATTGCTTAGAAGAAGTGTCGGCATTAGCCCGTGAGCGCCAGTTGATGCTGGACTACAAGACAGTCACCGGCCTACCTACAGTCAATTCCGACAAAGATGTTCTACGCAATGTAATCGTCGAGCTTCTGCGCAAGATGCTCGACATAACAGCGCCCGGCGGACGCATACGCGTGGAGAGCGTCTTGAAGTCAAACGAAGTCAGAATGAGCGTGTCGAGTTCCGGTCCAGCATTGTCTGCAGAAGACGTCAATGACATGTTCGTGGGATTTATTCAAGGGAAACATCCGGAAGATAGCTACGCGTCGCGCCTGGCGATGTATGTTGTCCGGAATAACATCGAGAGAATAGGCGGCCGCATCTGGGCGGAGTCGGAATCGGGACGCGGGACGCTCGTGTATTTCACGTTGCCGGCAGGTTAGCTTATTTAGCACCAGCATATTTGTCAATTGGTGTTTTTTGCAACCACTTGCTGAGGTGATATGTTGCTTTTTCACGAAATTCTTGTACGTACAATGTACGTACAAGAATTTCCACAAAACAAGACATAGATCGAACAGGAGCAAGGAACTCTGCCTACCTTTGTCATTCTGAGTGAAGTCGCGAAGCGACGAAGCGAAGAATCTGCCAGCAATAATCCGAAGTTCGCGTTATGTGAGTCGGTGCATGTTCACCTATTGGAAGATTCTTCGCTTCGCTCAGAATGACAAAACCAGCACTACCCTATCGCCGCAGCGCGCGACTCTAACTTCTGTGCTTCTTCAT
>JAKFVJ010000020.1 GCA_021732245.1 Candidatus Obscuribacterales bacterium
ACAAAACATAGAGAATAAAAAAGGCAAAAGACCAGACACGCAAATCGCGACAAAGAAATAGTGGAAAGAATTTCTCCGACTTACTCGACGAATCATCCACGCCATGACTCATGCCGTGAACTTGTACCGACAGTAGGTGAATTCCTATCACAACCAACAGCAATGCCGGCAAAATAACCACGTGCAGGGCAAAGAAACGACTCAAGGTTGCTTGACCAATAGTTTCGCCACCCTGCAGCAACTGTTTCACTAAGTTTGGTGCTTCTGCCAAGAAAGGCGGCAAGAGTGCCCCTACTTGATCCAAAGACTGTAAAAGCACTTTTGTAGCATTGACTGACAATTGGTTCCACGGCAACAAATATCCGGTAAAGCCAAAAGCAAAAGTAATAAACAACAAGAAGACACCTGTTATCCAGGTAATTTCACGAGGTGCTGCGAAGGCTTTCATCGAAAACGTCGTCAACAAATGAACAAGAGTAAAAAATATCATGAGCGAAGACGACCAGATGTGCATATTGCGAATTAGCGCACCACCATAGACATTGTCCATAATTGTCTTTACCGAAACGAATGCATCGCTGATGGTTGCTTGATAATCGAGTAGCAGGAGTAGTCCTGTAATAATCTGGATGGCAAGGAAAAATAGGACAAGACCGCCCGTGTAATAGCCCCACGTCATCTTATGAATGGGCACGTATTTCTCATTAACAAGCCAATTGAAATTGAGCTTTTCAGAAGGAAATCGTGAGCTAATAAAATGGAGCATTAGCCTTCCTTCGTGTCCCTAAGCAAAAAGACACTAAAGTTATCTGAATTGCTTAGATCTCGGAGACCTTCGACTTGTCCAGCGCCAATCTTCTTTGCCACCACGTCACCATTTTGATCTCTGACAATCCAACTCAGATGGGGCAACGGCTTTTTAGCTGGTGATCCCTGGCTTGGTTGTCCAGTAACAATATCAAAATAGGAAATGTGACATGGGCAAAGAACACGACCTTGATCATCGACTTGCGAACCAACCGTACAACCCAAATGAGTGCATTTGGCTGAAAGCAAAATAGGCAAGTTGTCCTTGTCGATAAAAGCAAGCGCCTGCTGCATTTGATAATCAGTAAAATACTTTCCCTTGGCAGCATCTAAATCAGACAAGCGTCCGATTAAGATTTCGTCCTGCGTCTGCCGCTGTAATTCGAGCTTGCCCAATTCGGTATTTTGGCTGAGCAGGCGCAGCCGTTCGGCTTGTAGTTGCCCATCAACCCTCGGTTTACCAAAGATGAAGCGAAAAATTGTTACAGCCGAGGCACTGGCTAGAAGGACCAATCCGGCAGCAGATGCCAGAAAGTGGCGCCTGTCGTTTCCTTTTGTCGAGTCGTGCATCCTGGTCCCCTAAAGACGTTAAAAGTCACTTGTCAGGTGTGTAAAAATCTGAGTTAACCTGAGGGAAAGGTGGTATTTTTCAAGTAGTATCCTTCTTACGAAAGTTGGAAATCTTGAAATCCAAGCGTCTGCCAACAACACGAATATCATACCTGCCAATTCTCCTTTCCGGGCTTATCCTCATTCATCCTGCCGCGATAGCTCAGGACGATGGCGGACAGCACTTTCGCCACGCCCTAGAAGCTCGTTTTTCCGGGCAGACAGACACTGCCATCGCCGAATACAAACGCGGGTTGCGCGCCCAACCAAATAATGTCGACGGACACATGCAACTGGGCGCTCTTTTACTGGAAGAACGCGGCGATCTTGACGGCGCAATTTCAGAATTCATGACCGCCATCGGAATTGATCCAGCTTGCGCCACGTGCGAGTCTCGATTGAACGAAGCGATGGAAATTAAGAACACCAAACCAAGCGATCTGGTCGTCAAAGCCAATTTGCTTTACAGCGGCGGACAAATTAATCGCGCTGCTGCAGCTTATCGTGTAGCTATTCAAGCCGATCCAAGCAATGCTGAAGCGCACAACGCTTTAGCATGGACTCTCTACAAACTTGGTGGCGTAAATAATTTGGCAGACGGCGTCAAGGAAGTACAAGAAGCTTTGCGATTAAAGCCGGACGATCCAGAATACATAAATACCTGGGCCTGCTTGCTCTACGACCAGGGAAATCTTGAAGGAGCGCTTGCTAAATGGCATAAGGCTATTGCTAACAGCAAAAAGCCTAGCGCGGCTGATCTGTATGGACTAGCTGTCGGTTCGCTCTCTAAAGGCGATAAGACAAATGCTCTTCGCTATTACAGAGATTCAATTGCCACAGATCCCAAATATGCTGAGTTGCAATATGTGCGCGACCGCGTCGGCATGTCGGTACACACTGTCGCCGGTCATGAACAACTGGCATCGATGGCAGCTAAAGAAGACAACAAGTAGAACCGAATCGTAGGGGCGCATTGCATGCGCCCTTTATATCCTATTTTTGATCAGGATGCTGGAAGAATATAACGCCAAGCACCGCAATAATTGTGAACCCCATCATCAAAATGATCGCTGAATTGAAATTACCTGTGGCAGTGGCCATAAAGCCTGTCAGCATTGGAGCAGCAATACCGGCTGCAGCAAAATAACAATCCATTATTCCCAGACTAGTCGCTGCACGATCTTCAGCAAGATCGGTATTCAACGCATAAAAGCAAGCATTAGGCATAAGACCAATGCCAACGCCTAGCGAT
>JAKFVJ010000459.1 GCA_021732245.1 Candidatus Obscuribacterales bacterium
AGCTAAAACACTCATGGTTTGATTCTGATGCAGCGCACAGAATTTAATTGCTCAACAGGTTGACTGGTGAAGTTGAGTTAGATTCTCTCAAAACAGCCATCAATAGGTGTTCAACACCAGTAGCAGTCGATAAACTGCTGGAATTGGCAATGAAACAACTTAATCATCAGCCAAAAGAGAAGATTGACTTTCTAATTAGCCTGGGGGGCAACGAGGCAGTAAACTTTGCGCGTTCGCAAGCAATAAGCAAATTACCGACTTCTCAATTCGACAGCTATCTTTTCCCACGCCTACAAGAACTTGAGTCTACGCTGGGAAACGAGCACCCAAAATACAAGCAGCTTTTGGACAATTTTGATTTCGTAATATGGTCAAAAGTCGTTGAACTCAATTACATGCCGCCATTGGACATGGCCATTTACTGGCTGCAACGCGCACAGCCAAATACTTGCACAGAATTTGCCTACGATAGGATCATCGGCAAAATAGAAGAGGCAGCAAAACATCATTACAAAACAGGAGATCTTGAGCAAGCACGCAAATTGTACGAATTCCTCGTGCCCCTGCAAGAAAAGCTTGGCGCCTCAAGATGGGAGATGTGCGAACTCCTGACGCCACTATCCGAAATCAACTTCAAATTGGGCAATCACGAACATCTGCAATCTAACTTAGAGAGTCTCGCCAAATTAGGTCTAGGCCGTCGTGAAATAAACAAAGCACGCGGTGACCTTGTCGACATCTTCCTAAAAGAGTCGCGCTTTGAGGAGGCAAAAAAACTTATCCAGCAACAGTTGAAGGATGAGACTAGGTATACTTCCCCCGGAGTAGAGGTAGGCAAATTGAAATTCAAGATGGCCGCCATACAGCAAGCTCAAGGCCAAATAGCAGATGCATTGGCCACCTATCAAGAAGCCTTGCCACTATTAAAGCGCGATTACATTGAAAATATCGCCGAAATACAAGACACCAAACGAGCAATTCGCGATCTTAGAGCCACACTTAACCAGGTTTCAATTTCTGCTAACCAATCGGCCAACGACTAACACGCTACAGCCCCCGGCTGCCAGTAGGTAGTTTATTGCAAACAACCTTAAGCTTTGGATCAGAAACAACAACCTATTGAGATCTTTTGCTAGCCTATACGTATTGTTCCAATGGGCTAAGAAATGTTCGACACACTTACAGACCGCCTGCAGGGCTTTATCAAGACTGTCCGCGGCGAAGCCAGGCTGACACCGGAAAACATCGAAGAAGCTATCCGTGAAGTACGCAAGTCACTTCTAGAGGCTGACGTTTCCCTGAAAGTGGTAAAGCTCTTCATCAGTCGTGTGCGTCAAAGAGCACTGGGAATAGAAGTAATTGAGTCTGTTTCACCAGGACAGCAATTCATCAAAGTCGTTCACGATGAATTGGTAACAATTTTCGGTGGCGAAAATGTACCAATCAATCTCAAAGGCGAGCCGGCTGTCGTTATGCTGCTGGGTTTGCAAGGCTCTGGTAAAACAACAGCTTGCGCAAAGCTAGCTTTGAAGCTCAAGAAAGAAGGCAAAAAGCCTTTGATGGTCGCTTGCGATATTCAAAGACCGGCAGCCATCATGCAATTACAAACACTGGGCAAACAGATTGAAGTACCTGTGTTTACTCTACCGGGCATCACAGACGTTAGCGACATTGCCACTCAAGCAATCAGTAAAGCAAAAGAAGAGGGATTAAACCCAGTCCTTCTCGATACTGCTGGTCGTTTGCAAATCGACACAGACTTAATGGCAGAGCTGGTAATTATTGATCGTCTGTTTGAGCCAGGAGAAAAGCTTCTTGTAATTGACTCAATGACAGGACAAGAAGCAGTTACCGTCGCCGACACCTTCAACACACAGTTGGATACAACAGGTGTTCTCCTAACTAAAGTCGACGGAGACGCCAGAGGCGGAGCCGCACTGTCCGTACGTGAAGCAACTGGTCGTCCAATCAAGTTCATAAGCACGGGCGAGAAGTTGGTCGATTTAGAAGCCTTCTATCCGGAGCGCATGGCCAGCCGCATTCTCGGTATGGGCGATGTTCTCTCACTCGTAGAAAAAGCACAGCAAGCAATCGACGAAAAAGAAGCAGAGAAAGTCGCTAAGCAAATGATGGCCGGCGAATTTACTCTGGAAATGTTCGTAAATGCTCAACGCATGATGAAGAAGATGGGCTCTTTTGGCGACATCATGAAGATGATGGGCATAGGCGGCATGTTCGGAATTTCCTCCGACCAGCAATCGCAACTTGCCGACCACGGCGAGAAAATGCTGGGTCTTTATGAGACAGCTATTAACTCCATGACCCCTGAAGAGCGCCGCAAACCGGAAATTATCAACATGAGCCGCCGCCGCCGGATTGCCAACGGGGCCGGAATGCAGGAAAACGCCCTTGGCCAAATGTTAAATGAATTTGACAAGATGCGCACAATGTTTCAACAACTCAATAAAATGATGGGTGGAGGCGGCGCCTCAATGCTGCCTGGCCTTTTCCCTGGCATGCCTGGGGCTCCAAAAGGGCAAATGCCGCCCTTTCCTGGCAGTCCACCAGCAGGTATGCCTAAATTACCGCCATCTAATTTCCCAAGAAAAGGTGGATTTAGTGGTGGATATCGAAAGAAAGGGAAACGG
>JAKFVJ010000094.1 GCA_021732245.1 Candidatus Obscuribacterales bacterium
ACTATATGCAAATTCCGTCCATGGCCGTTTGGCGTCCCTGGTTGCTTGCCACGCTTGTCTTTGATTATGCGATTTGGAAAGCTAACGCTTTCGGCTATTACCTGACAAACCTTGCCTACTACGCCGGCAATTCAATCCTAATCTATGCTTTACTCAGACGACTAACAGCCAATTGGACACCGTGGCGCAGCCACGCAACCGCCTTCTTTACCTCGGCATTGTTTACAGTCAGCCCGCTACATTGCGAAAGCGTCACCTGGGTAGTTGGAAGGGTTGATATTGCCTGCTGCTTCTACTACTTAGTAAGTTTCCTCTTGCTCTTAAACAACGGGAAATTTCAAAAGCTAAGCACGACCATAGCCACAATATCATTCTGGCTTGCACTATGGACCAAGGAAATGGCAATTGGCTTACCAGTGATGGTGACAGCAGCTAACTTGCTATTGCTTACAAATGAAGATACGCCAATTGCCAAACTAAAACAGGCGCTCAGCAAGGCATCACCCCTATGGATTTCGACAATCATTTACTTCCCACTGCGCTATCTATTCCTGGGCACACTTACAGGCGGCTATACAGGCTCCATAGGTGCATCACAATTTGCCGGACTGATTAAACGCTGGCTAGATCCGGACACATTGCACAGAATTATTTATCCGCTTAATTACTCACTGTTTCAAGATCACAGTATCTATGCCCCTGTTTTGTCGACCATTTATTTCATTGCCGGCGCCATAGCCATCAGCCGCTTGCTGAACAGAGAGCTCTCAGCTAAATGGTCCGCCTTCCTGTTAATTTGGTTTGCTACTTGTGCCGTGCCCATCTACCAGCTCTGGGGGCTCGGCTATGACCTGGAAGGTAGTCGCTTCTACTATTTCCTTAGCCTGCCGCTAAGTCTTGCCCTGCCGTTGTTCTTATTGCAACCAAAGACATCCGGCACCAGCGAGCATCGCTGGCCAATTCTCATATCTCTGTCCATACTTGTACTTTTGACTTTTGCTTCCAGCAAAATTGCTTATGCCACCAATATGACCTGGGTGCATGCCGGCAAGGAAGCAAAAGCCGTATTCCAAGAAAGTCAAAAGCTGGCCCGGAATAGCAGCGATAAATACATTGTTCTTGGACTGCCCAAACGCAATAGTGCTGCCCACATGATCTTAAATGGGCAGACTTATCGCTTGATGCTCAGTCCTCCTTTCACGCAATCGAGCATTGCCGACCAATTCATGACCTTTGAACCAATAATGTTCGGGCCGGCGGAATTCATCAATACTTCACGCTTCAAGACAACTCTTCTCAATTCAACAGCGACTCTTGCCTGGTCTAGCAAAGACAAGCAATTCCACAAATTGACACTAGATACGCCAAAGACAGAAGCCAAACCAATTCAACTGTCCGGCAACAGGCAAGAAAGCCAGTGGCAGCCATATCATGTCGGCCAGGCAGTTTACAGCGCGGACGGCAATACAGTCAGCATAAAAGAGCCAAAGGCCGGCGACGGATTGTCCTTCCCAAATTTAAAACTCAATCCGCTAGCCTATGATTTCTTGTCCTTTGAATATCAAACAAAAGATAACCAGCCTCTGGAATTCAAGGCAACCTGGAGTGCACAAGGTGAAAATGCGCACGACAATGGCGGTCAGGCTGTCACCACATCTAGCAATTCAAGCAACAACTATCAAACTATATGCATCCCACTGTCTCGTCATTGGCGTTGGTACACAAGTTCAGCTGTCACCAATCTCAACCTCCTTCTGCCACCAACAAGCCAGATAAGCATCCGCAATGTCCGGCTCCTACCCTCTAGCTTTGTTGCACCGGAATTGAAGATCGCTTCCACTAGTGATACAACGGGCGTTCACGAGTTAGGAACAAAGCTTCAATTCAAAGTAGAAAGACCGATCTCGTCCACATCTCCCATCACAGTGCAAATTGGCAAACCAGATTTCTTCTTCGAGAACTTCCCAGCTAACCAACAGGCAACGGTAGTTAACAAAACACTTGTATTGCCAGACTCGCAAAACCAATTTTCGCTGGATAGATCGTACTTTGAAAAGCCGGGCTTTTACCAGGTGCGTCTTGTTACAGGCAAAGAGACAAATATCAGTTCAGATCCAATCACTATCCAAAAGCTACCCTAAGCAAACTACTTTCGCTTTATTTCCAGCAAATCTCCAACTTCCGTTTTCGTAGCGGCAATTGTTCCTGCCGGCAGTTCAATGCAGCCACGCGCACGACTAAATAGCGGCGACAATTTCCAGGGTTTTACCTCCGGACACAGACCGACAACGACACCAGCATCGTCGACAAATACACAGTCAATGGCATAAGCCATGCCCATCATATGAATTGCCTGACAAGGACTAATGAATAGACCGTGCCCAGGCGGCAATGAGGCAGTAAACAGTAAGCCTTTCAAACGCAAGAAGAAATTGTCGGCTATGCGAAGTTTTTCCGCAAGCATTGTGCCTTTGGTGCAATTCAAG
This sequence comes from Candidatus Obscuribacterales bacterium, assembly GCA_021732245.1. GTDB lineage: Bacteria > Cyanobacteriota > Vampirovibrionia > Obscuribacterales > Obscuribacteraceae > SBAT01. The sequence continues at coordinate 2,487 of JAKFVJ010000094.1, forward strand.
GCGCTACTGACAGACACAAGCCTTATTTACCGCCGCCCATAAATGGACCCATCGCCTGCGAAATGGTAATGACGGCTGGTCCAAGTAGAGGACACAAAATAAGCGGCATCACGAAAACCACAATAACCGGTACCATTTTGACCGGCACCTTAGCAG
>JAKFVJ010000504.1 GCA_021732245.1 Candidatus Obscuribacterales bacterium
GTTTTTATTGTAGCGTTTGGTTTCAGTTTTCAAGGCGATCTTGGCAACATGGAATGGCTCTAAGGATAACGCTTTCGAACTCATGATAATCTGACCACTTGTAGTCTTCTGCAAAGGCACTTTGGAAGGTTACCTGCCGTCACCGCCCTAAGAATTCTCGGGTCACGGTAAATAAGGCTGGCAGGTAAAGGATGAAAAATCTGGAAATTATGCGCGCTAACACGCTCCAACAATCAAACAATCTCCAAAGAGGTCTTCGCAAGGGAATGGCTTTTGCTGTTTCAATGATTGCAGCTCTATGTCTGTCTCAAGCTTATGGATTGGCCGCAAAAACGACAAGTACGGCAAGCGCACCCAAATCTACCAATAAGAAACTGGTATCAAGCTTGTCAGGTATGACCAGGTCGGCCGTGCAGGACATGACCAACGATGGTGCTGAGTTTCTCAAGGAAATGTCCGATGCGGCCAACAACTTAAACAGCTATAGCTTTCTCTCATCGATGACTGTTTTCAAAAATGGCAAAACGATTCAGGAGAACAGCAAGTTCTATTTTAAGAAGCCGCGTTCAATAAGAGCGGAAGAGATGGGTCCTTATAAGAAGGGTTCGGTTGCTGTACTTCTTAAGAATGGCAAAGTTAAGGGGCATCTCGGAGGATTGTTGAGCAAATTCTCCGGTACTGTTGATGCTGATTCCGATTGGGTGCAATCTGCAAATGGCTATCCACTGGTTGATTCTGACTATTTTTCAATGTCCAAAGTAATGATTGATTTTGCCAACAAAGGCAAGAAGTCAATCGTTACACAGTCACCAGTGACGGTGACCGGGCAGCCAAAGCCGGTCTATGTTCTGGAGATGTATACGGATGCGTCCAAGCAAGAGCTGATGAAACGCGCCTACGTCGATCCACAAAATTTGTTACCAGTTGAGTGGTTTGATTATAAGGATGGCAAACTTTTCGCACATACTTTATGGAAGGACCTTAAACTCAACGTCGATCTAGACGACTCACTGTTCAATCTTTAATCGGAGAATCGAAATCAATGGTGGATACCCCTACAATCGTTACTGGTGCCATAGTGGCAATAGGCGCTATTTTGTCGGCACCCGTTCTTTATAAAGGATTCTCGCGCCGCGGAACCGGTGTCGTATATGAAGTGAACTTCCTGATCCAGCGAGCACCGCAGTATTCGACTCTTCTGACCGCAATAACGATTGCCGCTTCTTTTGCTGCAATGAATGGTCACATTCCTGGAGCACCAGCAACGGTGCTCAGTATCAAGTCCCTTCTTCCTGAGACTGTAGCTAGCACCATCTCCTGGTGTGGCATAGCTATCCTATTAAGTGGTATGGTTTTTATGATCGGTGGTTGGTATTCGCTCGGGGAGCAGTTCACCACTGATGCCGAAGTTCTGGACGGACATAAAGTGCGCAAGGACGGTTTGCTCAAGTTCGTGATGCACCCTGCTTATTCCGGAATCATTCAATGCATACTCGGCTCTGCAGTAGCAGCGCTGTCGCCGATAGCTGTCTGCATGACGCTATTTATGGTGGCGCCGCTCTGGTTGAACCGTGCGAAATATGAAGAGGCTCTTCTGCTCGAGAGTCTGGGACCGGAATATAAGCAGTATGCAGAGGACATGAAGTGGAGAAGGTTGGTTCCCAAATTTTTTCCGATCGGAGTTTAATTCTCGGAACCTAAAAAGGGTATGGTCGTCATGAAATACGTAAGCAGGTGGATATTGCGTTAGTCGTGCTTTTTGTCATAATGGGATGAGAATCTCATTGTGCCGCCGTATTTCTGTCTGGTTGGCAAATGGATTGAGGTAATAGTCGTGGTAAAAATCGAATCGAAATTGTTAGCTCTGGTACTGGCCGTCACGGCTATTTCTATAGCTCCTACTTACGCTAATGATAAATTAGCCAGCAAATCGCCAGAGTTAAAGAATGCCGATACCAAGGCAGAGGTAGCCGCGCTGTCCGAAGTACCCGCCCTGACTGTTAGTGCAGCTGACAAAGCGAAGCTGAGTGCCGGTCAAGTCGTTGTTGGTACACAACAAAAACCGAGCGGACGCCGTTGGGTAGCTGCCAAAATTCAGATCAAAGCGCCGCCGGCAGTCGTTTGGGAAGCAGTCCACGAAGAACGTAAGACCGATCCAGATATCGCATACAGCAAGATCTTAGAAGAAGGCAAGAACGAGCTAACGCTCGAACAAAAATTCCAACTCATCCCCGTGATTGGCACCTCTGTCTGTGTGATGAAGAATACGGAAATCCCAGGCAAGAGAATCGATTATTACTTGTTGAAGTCAGACCGCTTCAAAGCTCTTGAAGGCAGTTGGGTCCTCCAACCAACGGATGACGGACACACCATCCTTGAACTTGCATCTTATATAGATATGGGTGTGCCGGCTCCTCGTTCGATCATCGAATCTGTCGCCAGCAAAAAGCTGGAGCGCAGACTGGGCAACGTCAGAAAGGCTGCCGAAAAGGCTCAAGCTCAAATCGCCGCTAAGGGCGAAATTCAGTAAATACTGAGTTCTAACGGTAATTGAGAAAGGAGGGGCAACCCTCCTTTCTTGTTTTGGAATCTTTCGCGAAACCTTCTTGTGCC
>JAKFVJ010000070.1 GCA_021732245.1 Candidatus Obscuribacterales bacterium
GCAATTTGGCACGACGCTGTAGTAAGTAGTTCAAAGCTACGTCATTAGCGTAGTTAATTTCTTCGTCAATTTTGTTTGTTGCCACTCGGCGTTCAAGGCTTGCTTCTAGAATTCTTTCTAAGACGAATATTTCCAATTGTCGGCGGCGAGGTTCATTGGAATTATTTTTGTTCAACCTAACCAGCGCGGATACTTCTGGGTTAATGTTAAGTAGGTTGGCCGCATCGTAGGCAGTATCACCAACAGCGCTTTTGAGCGATGGATCAAGACTGTCGGGATAGTTGGATTCGGGCAATTTAGTTAACGTCGTCAAAGCCAAGAGCTCGGTATCGAAGTCTTGCACGTAGGTATGCATTGACCACAAAAGCAGAATGCGTTTGTTTAATTCAGTAATGCTCTGCCTATGTTTGTTGGCAAGACCGCAAAGGTCAGGATTTTTGATGCAATCAATGCCATAGCGATTATTCCAAAGAGCCATCATTTCTTGGCGATAAGTCTGTGTTGCCCCTGGTGCAGGTGAATCGAGAAACAGCTCTATATGCGATGGAAATTTGAGATCGCCTATAGGACAACCTTCAAATACATGCGACATGAATTTCGGAGGTGCTACATGACCAGTTTTCGTGAATTTGTTGAAGAGCACGTTCATGGTCGCCAATGTAATGCCGTTGCCGGAGCTTATCAAGGTGAAAATTGCTGACTGAGGAAACTTATCTTGAAGACGAGACATGCCTTCCAGGGAATAGAGAGTACCGAACTGACAGAAGTTTGCCAGGTTGAACACGCTGTTGACCGTGCTGACTTTTGCCTGCTGGTTTCTCACTACGTCATAGGTACAAGTGAGTTCTGCATCAAGCTTGTTGCAGGCGGCTGTCACTTCTAGAGAACCTTGCAAAATCTTTCTTAGGACCAGTGCTTTTAACTGCAGTGACTCAGTGCTTGTAGCCGTTCCCTGTTGCTTTAATTGGAGAATACGCTGTACTTCGCCTGTAATCCCTAGGATTTTTGCAGCGTTCATTGCCGCTTCAGGTGTATCGGCTGCACGAGGTGACTTGATACCAGTTGTAACCGCTAAAGCAGCCATTGGCATGATTGATTCAAGACCAATAGACAAGCAAAGCAGAAAGCAAAGTATGCGCATGAAAATTTCTTGTGAAGATAGTAAATGCTGCCGAACCAATTCTAGCCAATGCTGTTATGCTTCGTTCATACTATGAAGTAGACACACAGATTAATTCTGACGGAATCCAATTGATATATTTACTGGTGATACAAGAGACATATGTAATTGTGTTGGAAGTGTGAGGACGATTTGACCATGATGGAACTTAAGACGACCTGTAGTGTCGTAGGTGGTGGACCGGCCGGAATGATGCTGGGATTATTGCTGGCGCGAGCGGGCGTGGAAGTAATTGTCTTGGAAAAACATGGTGATTTCCTTAGAGACTTTCGAGGTGATACCGTTCATCCGTCGACTTTGGAACTTATGTACGAATTGGGAATTCTGGATAAGTTCTTGGCTCTTCCGCACCAGAAAGTTACTCAGCTTGGCGGACAAATTGGCACGGACTTTGTAACTATGGCTGATTTTTCTTATTTGCCGACAAAGTGTAAATACATAGCCTTTATGCCGCAATGGGATTTCTTGGATTTCATAGCCGATCAAGCTAAACAGTATCCAGGCTTTTCTGTGCACATGAATACGAAAGCTACACAACTGATTGAAGAAAATGATTGTATTGCCGGAGTTGTCGCTGAAGGTCCTGATGGCGAAATGAGAATTAAGGCTGATCTGGTAGTAGCAGCCGATGGTCGCTCGTCCATTTTGAGAGAACAAGCGCGATTGCCTCTCCAGGAAATTGGCGCGCCAATGGATGTTTTGTGGATGCGTTTGTCCAGGCTGCCTTCTGATCCGCCACAAACGCTGGGACGCATTCAACCAGGCGTTATGTTTGTCATGCTCAACAGGGGCGATTATTGGCAGTGTGGTTACATTATTGCTAAAGGTGCTTTAGAAAAACTGCAGAGCGAAGGACTTGAGTCATTTCAAAAGCGCGTTGTTAAGATTGTGCCTTTCACTGCAGATCGCATAGGTGAACTTCAGAGTTGGGACCAAATCAAATTGCTGACAGTGCAAGTAAACAGACTTAAGAAGTGGTATCGCAAGGGACTGCTTTTCATTGGTGATGCTGCTCATGCTATGTCACCTGTCGGTGGAGTCGGTATCAACTTGGCTGTGCAGGATGCTGTGGCTGCAGCAAATATTTTGTACAAGCCATTGTCAGAGGGCAATTGCACCGAAGAGGACCTGAAGAAGGTTCAGGACAGACGCACATTTCCCACGGTTGCAACGCAAGATTTTCAGGTAGCCGTTCAAAACAATGTCGTTAAGCCCACTCTTGAAGGTACAATAGTTTCGGGTGCACCCTGGCCGGTAAAACTTTTGAATCTTATCCCGCCTCTACGGGGCATTCCAGCAGCAGTTATAGGTAACGGCTTCCGTCCCGAACACATTCGCAGTCCTGAAAAGAAGTAACAAAAATGCTTGTCAAGCGCTGTAATTGCCTGAAATAGCGGGCAACCTAACTT
>JAKFVJ010000353.1 GCA_021732245.1 Candidatus Obscuribacterales bacterium
ATTTGAGTTGATCGAGTCTTGAGCTACTTATCGGCATCGACGAAATTAACAAACATAGCAGGCAACGCACCTTGAGGAATTGAAATGAACAAGAAGGCGATCAAGCAAACAGCTTTGGCGTATTACTCTGCTGAAGAAAATTGCTACATAGTTGAATCACCATTGTTTGAAATGATAATTGGTGCTGCTGAAACGGAGAAAGAGGCATGGGACATTTTCAACGGCTCTCAAAAGAACTAAGTTAGTTCAAGAACAAAGAAGATCCGTTATTGCAAAAACTTCGGCAGAAACCAAAGTAAGAAGATCGGTAAAACCGAAAGGGAGCGGAACTGTGGTGAGTGGGTACAGGTCAACCAAAATGGCAGCAAAAGGCAGAGAAGCGGTTTAATCGAGTCACCGGAACGTTAACGATTCTCATTCCTTAATTTGATAGACTGTAAAGGGCGCATGCAATGCGCCCCTACGAAGATCCAGGTTAAGAATCATAAGAAAGGACGATACTAGCAATGTGGCGAAAGCATCTGGCTGGATATCTATTTGTTAGCTTAGCGCTGCAAAGCCTTTTTTGCTCACCCTCAGAGGCTCAGGGCTTTTTTCGCGGTTTGAGAGATGCTGTTGAAGAAACAGTACGTGGGGCTGGACACATTACCAGAGAAGCCGTTGACGCAACCGTAGATACCGTGGATGAAGTTACAGATAGTCCGTCAAGTGTGCCTCGCCGGTCTCAGCCTAGCACCTCTACGGGACACTATCCTGCACAAGTGACGATAGATAGCAGCTCGACTTCTGCTTATGCTGATGCTCAAATTGCCCAGCCTGATCCTAAAGCTCCTCCAGCTACATTTAAATTCGGCGGTCATGATTGGGAGCCTGGTGACAAAAATGCACCGATTATGGGTGTGTCAGTCCCGGTGCCAATCCCTGACAGGGCTCAGATTCTGGAGGCGGAGGCGCCGGGTCCACCGCGGCAAGATGAGATACCGGTACCGAAGAGTCTTGCAGCACAAATTTCCCAGCAATTGCATGGAGCAGGTGCAAGTGCAGTTATTGGCGGTAAAAGAAAAAATGGATTTCCTGTCGCCGGAGAGACTTACGTAAAAATTAGTGGTGTTGAATACCGTTTTCGTCCCGATGGCAGTTGGTGTTCTGGTTGTAGTACAGATCCGAAAGACAGTTTTAAGTCGGGCTCTGTAATCCTAACTGCCGGTAAATTCTATAAACTAAGCCCAGCAATGAAGTGGCAATATCTTCAGTAAGAGTGATATGGACATCAATTCAACGGACAATCTGCACTATGAGACGGTTGCCGATGTCCCATTAAAGAATCTTGTTATTGGCGGCATGTCTGCCATGTTCTTTTCTTGCATCATTGTTGGATTACTTCTGCCCTTCATGCTTGTGCTAATTATTCCGGTAGCATTGTTTCTAATGATTTTTCTGGCATGCAGTTTGGCTTTTGGTGAGATGTCCTCCCGAAAGGCGCAATCAATCGCTAATAGACACTTGAGCAGTCCAGGTAAAACCAAATTGCAAGTTATAGAACAAGTCGGTGACAAATCGGCATTAGTCATGAACGATTGGGGTGTGGTTTTTTGTTCTGTTGGTAAACGACCGGTTGAACTCTCCTGGGATGAAATTGCTCAAGTAGAAGAACCGCAGGTAAAAGTCCTTGTTGTGCGCGATAGAAATAACGCTAACTTCAAGCTGGACTTAGCTGTTGCAAAAAGATTCTTTCTTGTCACAGCTTCTATGTTTTCGAAAATATCCAGTCGCTGTAATTTTGATATCAATCCACTTACAGGACAATCTCTGCTCGAGCAAAAATTGAGGACTGAGCCAAGAGAATGGAAAGGACTCTGGGGACATTTCAAGGTCAGTAGTGAGGGGGTCGAGTTCAACGACAAGAAAATTCATTGGGATGTTTTACAAAATGTCGATGAAACGGTTGCTGACGCCGATCCGGATCCCGGCATGTTGGGCAAGATCTATTCCTTGCACTTCAAGGCTCCGGGCACATCGTTTACTGCTAAAAGTGACCAGCTGGAAGGTGGTTATGACCTTTTGAAACGTCTAACTGCAGAGAAATGTCCGCAGGCTACTTCCTTTGCTGGTGATGCACAGACTCCCAGAGACATTGCCTACGATGAGTTTTGCCTACTGCAAGAACTTCTCGATGTGCCGACGCCTCTAAACAAACGCAAGGCGGCTTACCTTGAGCGCTATTATTTCTATATGCTTCAATTGATAAGGCGATTCAAGTTTAAGTTCTATCCTCAGGTGCGCAGATTTTTGGAAGACTATGCCAAAGTCCTGAGATTTATGGGGCGTGAAGCAGAAGCTAAGCAATTGGACGAATTTGTGCCTGACTAACGACTATTGTTTGATAAACATGCAAAGCGCCAGTGTAATGAATGCTGTTTTGGCATCGACATAAGCACTGCGGTCTTCTTTGAATTTCTACGCCATTGCAATTTTTAGTGCTTCGTATTCTTTTGCGCCACGTTCGTTTTTGCGCAAATAGTCTCTCAATACTACCCTTCTTGCCTCTTCGTCGCTACCATCTTCGACGATGTACAAATGATGTGT
>JAKFVJ010000052.1 GCA_021732245.1 Candidatus Obscuribacterales bacterium
CTATCCTGAACTCAAACAGAGTAAGGAATTGATTGAAAAAACAATTCGCGAAGAAGAAGAGCGTTTTGGCAAAACAATCGATCGTGGAATGAGCCTGCTTGAAGAACTTCTTGGCGGTAAAGACTCTGTTATCGATGGTCGCTCTGCTTTCAATCTTTATGCAACTTATGGCTTCCCGGTTGAATTGACACAAGAAATTGCTGTCGAGCATAGCAAGACTGTCGACATGGAAGGCTTCGCTCAAGCCAAGAAAGAACATGAAGATGTTTCTTCCGTCAACAAATTCAACGTGATCATCACTGGTGACGAGGCTCTAGGTAAAGTTCTTAAAGAACATGGCACGACTAAATTTACCGGGTACAGCGCTGTCGAAGACAAAGGCAAAATTGTCGCTCTTGTTCAAGAAGGCAAACTTGTTGAGCAATTAGAGGAAGGACAAGAAGCTGAAGTAGTTCTTGATCAAACACCTTTCTATGCTGAATCAGGCGGACAAGTAGGTGACACTGGCTTGCTTTCTTCTGATGAGGGAATGCTTACTGTTCTCGATACCAAAAAGCACGAAGGACTGCACGTTCATAGAGTACGCGCGTTATCTGGATCAATTGAAGCCAATCAATTAGTGAAAGCATTAGTTGATAAAGATAGGCGCGAGCAGACGGTGTTGCATCACAGCACTGCGCACTTGTTCCATGCTGCAGTTAGAGAATTATTGGGCAAGCACGTCGTACAGGCTGGTTCGCAAGTTGGACCGGAAACAATGCGCTTTGACTTTAGCTTTGAGCGTCAGCCGACAGCTAAGGAACTTCATCAAATTGAAAAGACAATGAATGACTGGGTAAGAATGAACTTGCCTGTAAAAACTGTCGAGATGAGTTTGGACGAAGCAAAAAACACTGGTGCCATTGCCATGTTTGGTGAAAAATATGGCGATGTAGTGCGCGTTGTAAAAATGGGCGATGCCAGCCTTGAATTCTGTGGTGGCACACACGTGGCTTCCACTGGAGAAATCGGTCCGATCAAAATAATTTCTGAAGGTAGCGTTGCCTCAGGCGTTCGTCGTGTGGAAGCATTGTCCGGACCAAGAGCCTGGCTGCACATAAGCCAGCACATGAATATTCTTTCGCAGGCTGCAGACAGATTGAAAGTACGTCCTGGTGATTTGGTTGATCAAATAGAACGCTTGCAAGATCAACTAAAGGCCAGAGAAAAAGCAGCTACCCAGCTGGAAGAGAAATTGGCAATGTCCAAAGTGCCTGAACTTTTGGCCAAAGCTAAGCAGATAGGTGACATTCGCCTGATTGTTTCTACTGTGGATAACGTATCGGCAGATGGCTTGAAAGCTGTTGTTGAACAGATGCGTTCGCAAGCAAATGACTTGGTTGTTATTGTTGGCTCTGTACTAGCAGCCGACAAAGTAACTCTTGTTGCGGGTGTTTCCGAACCGTTGGTGAAACGTGGACTAAACGCCGGTAAGTTTATTAAGGAAGCTGCCACTATTTGTGGCGGCGGTGGTGGTGGACGTCCGCAATTGGCGCAAGCCGGCGGCAAGATGCCGGAAAAACTTGGTGAAGCATTGTCCAAGACGGAGGCTCTTGTTCAACAAGAGATGAACGCAAAAGCATGACCGGCAACGACATAGCGATCATATATACAGATGGCGGCTCTCGCGGAAACCCCGGTCCGGCAGGAATTGGCGCCGTCATAACAAAAGGTGGGCAGCCGGTTGCCAGCATAAGTGAATTTCTCGGCACTACAACAAATAACGTGGCTGAATATACAGCCCTCATAAGAGCGCTTGAAAAGAGCATCGAGTGCGACATCAAAAGCGTCGAAGTGCGCACAGATTCAGAGCTTATGGTTAAGCAGATGAATGGCGAATACCGAGTCAAAAACGAGGGACTGAAGCCGCTATTTCTGAAAGCTCAGGCACTTAAAAACCGTTTTGCTTCCTTTGTAATTGTCCATGTGCGCAGAGAGCAAAACAAAGAGGCTGATAGGCTAGCCAATTTAGCTATGGATATAGGCCCTGGAGCTGGCTAAATAAAAATTCCAGTGTGAGCTCAAAGCGGCATCTAGTGCCATAATGAAGCTTAGATCTGCTAAGTATATGTCCCTTTCAAAGAGAGATTGCCGTGAGCCAAGATAAGTCATATGCCTTTTTCGAAGGCAAATTCGTGCCCATGGAAGATGCGAAGATAAGCATCATGACGCATGGATTTCTGTATGGAACAGCCGTCTTTGAAGGCATCCGCGGTTACTGGTCCGACAAGACGCAAGAAATGTACGTCTTTCGCTTGAGAGAACATTTCGAGCGCATGTTCGACAGCATGAAAATCATGTATTTGAATGTTGATTTTTCAGTGGATGAACTCTGCGATCTGACAATTGAACTCTTGCGCAAAAACGCTCCGAAGACAGACACCTATATTCGTCCAAGCGCTTACATATCAGGCATGAGAATTGGTCCGACACTCACAGATAACCCGTCTGAGTTTTGTATGTTTACTGTGCCCTTTGGTGATTATTTTCATGGCGCACCTGGTCTCAAGGTAATGGTTTCTAATTGGCGTCG
>JAKFVJ010000069.1 GCA_021732245.1 Candidatus Obscuribacterales bacterium
GGAAGAGGGCGCAGCTATCTGCTATGCTCAGCGTGGTTAATCCGGAAAGATTCAATGCAGTTAACAAATCCAACTTCGACAAACAACGGCTCCGCGGCATCAAACGGCAGCATCGTTAAGGGATTGGTAAGTGTCGTCATTCCAAACTGGAACGGCAAAAAGTTCTTGAAAGGTTGCCTTGATTCATTGATTCAGTCCAGCTATGGACAAATTGAAATTGTGATAATCGATAACGGCTCCCACGATGGGTCGGTAGAGTTTTTAGAAGAGAACTATCCGCAAGTCAAATTGATCAAATTTGCACAGAACACCGGATTCAGCGTAGCCGTAAATGCCGGTATCACAAATTCTACCGGCGAGTTCGTCGCACTATTAAACAACGACACAACTGTCGATCCACTCTGGATCACAAACATGGTAGCCGCCATGCGCGAACACCCGGAAATCGGAAGCACAGGCTGCAAGATGCTGGCCTATGACAATCACAAACTGCTGGACGGTGCCGGGGATGGCTATCGCAGAGGTGGACTGCCCGGACGGATCGGTCATCGCGAGATTGATCTAGGACAGTTCGATCAAGAACGATATATCCTTGGACCCTGCGGAGGAGCAGCGCTTTACCGGCGTAGTATGCTCGACGACATCGGCTTGTTTGATTCCGATTACTTCGCCTATCTTGAAGATGTGGATATCGGATTGCGAGCACAAAGCGCCGGATACAAATGCCTTTATGTTCCAAGCGCCATTATGTACCACCTCGGATGTGGCACTACAGGTAGTGGCTACCACCCACTTGTCGTTCGCTTATCTTCGCAGAATAACTGGAACACGATAGTCAAAAACATCCCACTTCCTTTGCTGCTTAAATTCATGCCGCAAATTATTTACTGGCAGACATTTTATTTTGCAGTTGTTATCGTCCGGGGCGGGCAAGTAATCCCATGGCTGGAGGGCACCGGACGCGCATTGCTTTTACTGCCCAAAATGCTGAAGAAGCGGGCAGATATCAATAAGCGACGAAAGGTATCTCTTTCATACCTGGAAGAAGTGATCGTCAGATCTGAAGAAGAGCTTGCAGAATCACGCAAACGTCTGGTCGAACAAAGCCAAGCGACCGAAACCAAGTAGGAAAAGCTTCCAGATAGTGCCAAATGTCGCACGCTAAGATTTCGTCTTTCAGGAGCCTGGAAGACGTCCTCGAGGGTCTTTAGAGGCGACTTTCGAGATTCTCAAGACAACGCTCCAGCTCCTCGCAAGAATCCTGAAGCGTGGGAAGGACGCTTTCTAGCAGTTCCTTGGCACGCGTAAACTTGCGTGAGTTAAGCTGTTCAAGAGCTATTTCCAAATCGGCTGTCGCGGATTCGCAAGAAGTAATCAACTGCTCCACGGAAGCAGTCGCTAGTTCTATCTTGTGATCGTCCCCTTGAGTCTTGCAGTTCTGGCAAAGCCCCAAAATATCAAAACGGCTATGTTTGTACTCGTAGCCTTTTCGGTCAGCGACTGACTTCCCGAAGCCGCGTATCAAGTCGTCCTCGAACTCAATCGTCAAACCACACTTTACACATATAAGATGATCGTGATCGTGTCCAGGCTCCGCCGCCTCATACCGACGGCCGTGCTCACCTGCCAAAGCTTGGACCTGACCCTGCATGGAAAGACTGTTCAAAGTTCGATAGACAGTAGAAAGGCTGACTTTAAGTCCTTTTTCGCGAGCTTGTTTATAAACCTCAGGAGCAGTCAAGTGGAGCCCCCTCGGCAATCCTTTAATAAAGGACTCGAGATTGTCCTGAGCGGCACCCTGCCGCCCCTTTGCTCCAAGCTGTTCGTACTCGTCCATGATACCCATCCATACATCTGCAGATTGCTTCATTCTCAATTCAGAACCGGCAGCAAGCTTATTGAGAATCCATTCTAAAATTCTTCGCTGATATTATTGCAGATTCCAGATTCAAAAGGTACTTATTGACACCCCTCCCAAAAACGCAGAAGGACCACACAGCAAAGATTACCAGGTCATCCCACTAATAATTTGCGGTATCAGTAACAGATGTTCAAAATGAAATCTCGATCATTGACTATGTCATCTTCAAGAGTTATCTTAGTAGCATCTTGTTGAGAACGATTTGCAAAACGAAAGAAACCGAATGCGTAACTTCTCGTCAGTAAGTTTTCTCAATTGAATGCGATAAGTACAGGCAAACACGACTCGCAGTCAAAACCAGCCCTTCGGGGAGAGCGGAATCGAAAGATTCCCGAGACATAAAAAGCGCCGGGCTCACCGAGACCGGCATACAAAGGGACTGAGGCTATCCAGTCCCTTTTGTGTTTGTCAGCTCAAAATTCCTGCAGACAAGAGCACCAGATGTGGTGTGCACCGTAGGCAGTACCAGACAAGGTTAACCAACTTCTGAGCCTGCTTTGCAAGTGCATTCTCAAGGGCGATTACCGGAGGCTGCAAAGCTGTCGCCTCAGTCTTGCTTTTCATGGTTTTGCATCCTACTCGTGTATTTGCTAATCTAACGTGGGCTGTCTTCGAATTTTCGGAGGACGGCGCCGCATAGC
>JAKFVJ010000223.1 GCA_021732245.1 Candidatus Obscuribacterales bacterium
ACAGCTACGAAGATTCGAGCGCCATCGTTGTACATCGCTTCAATTTCTTTGACGAACTCAACCGGGCTAATCAAATGTTGAGCCAGTCGAGTGGCAATTTCGTTTGGATCTTTTGGATGTGGTTGGGCGTCAATATTGGAATACACAGGCAATTTCGGTGTATTGATCTTCTTGCGGGCAATTGCAATATAGAGAGGATCTTTGGCGTAATCCATGTGCGGTGAATGGAAAGCTGCGGAGACAGGAATACGCCTGATGTTAACTTCGCCTGAAAGTGTCTTTATCGCTTGTTCAATGGAGTCAACATCACCGGATAAAATGCACTGATTAGGTGCGTTTATATTTGCCAATGTGACATTTGGAACTTTATTAAGCAGTGCTTTGACTGTTTCCAACGGAGCCGATACGGCTGCCATCGCCCCTTTTACTTTGCTTGAAGGGGTAGCTAGCAAGCGTCCTCTTTCTTCGGCAATGGCAAGCAAGTCTTCGCCATTAAGACTGCCCGCTGCCCATAATGCAACGTATTCACCAAAACTGTGTCCGGCGACCATATCCGGTCTCAAACCAAACGACGTTAGCAAAGTCAGCATTGCCATGTCAGCTGCTGCCATGGCTGGTTGAGCAATATGAGTATTTGTCAGCGACTCTTCTTGTTTGTCTTGCTCTTCCTTATTGAATGGTGGAGCTGGATAGACATAAGCGGACAGAGCCTTCGGCAAGTTGGTATTCAATACTTGATCAGCTTTTTCAAAAGTCTCTCTTATTTGTTTGAAGTAGAGACCCAGGTCTTTGAGCATGTTCGTGCGTTGCGAACCCTGTCCTGGGAACAAGAAGGCAATCTTGCTCTTTTGTGACAAAGGCTTGTCGCTGAAGTAAATACCGCGCGGATCTTTTATTTCATTGGTGTTTGCATCTGAAAGTGATTGTTTGGCTCGCGCAATTCTTTCTTGCAATTCTTCGAAATTTGATGCAACGATAGCAAGCGTTAACTTGTCCGTCTTTGTTAGCGAATCCCTGAGATTGTCTATAACTTCGCCAGGCTGTTGAGCTGACGTCTTCGCCTCTAGTGCATTCGTTTCCTGCCAACGCAGATATGTTGAATAGGCAAGATGACCAATTGTTGGCTTGCCATTGAATTGATCAACTAAGTCTTTGCTCAGACTTGTACTTGCTGGGATTTTATTTATTTGTGCAAGCGCATCTTCAATAGGCTTCAATGACTTGAAGAGATCTTCGCGTGATTGGCCTTGAAACAAGAACAGTTCGCAAGGGAATCTGTTCATCAGCGGTTCATGTCTTTTAACTGTTGGTGTTTCGTATTCTTCCAAAATAGTGTGGAAGTTGGTGCCGCCAAAACCAAAGGCACTTACGCCTGCGCGGCGCGGATAATTTTCCGCTGTATGAATCCAGGGACGTGATTCGCTATTAATATAAAACGGCCCATTTCTAAAATCACAAGCCGGATTTGGATTTTCAACACCCATGGTGGCGGGCAGCACTTTGTGGTGAAGCGCCTTGGACACCTTAATAATGGAAGCTAGTCCGGCAGCACATTTAGTGTGCCCGATCATGGATTTGACGGAGCCAACCGCGCAAGACTGGCTGGCAGCTTCTGCTTGCATGAAGACTTGTCTGAGTGATTCAATTTCTGCTCTATCGCCAACCGTTGTACCTGTTCCGTGAGCTTCCACTAGTTCAATTGAAGTTGGTGAAAGCTGCGCGTCTTGGTAGGCGCGGTTGAGAGCAGATATTTGTCCTTGTGTACTGGGGGCGGTCAAAGAAAGATCGCGACCGTCGCTGGAACCACCAATGCCTTTAATTACTGCGTAAATCCTATCGCCATCACGCTCAGCATCAGAAAGGCGCTTGAGAACAATAGTAGCAGCGCCTTCGCTGATGGCGATGCCGTCAGCCGAAGCATCAAAAGTTCTACATCTGCCGCGTGGAGACAACGCGTGAACTTTGCTGAAGCTCAAGTAGTCGCCCGGTTGATTGTGTGTATCAATGGCTTGAATTAAAACAATATCGCTGCTGTGGGCGCGCAAGTCGCGGATGCCTACGTACAATGCAGCTAGTGACGAAGCGCAAGCCGCGTCAATCGAGAAGTTGATACCACCAAAGTCAAATCTGTTGGCTACGCGCCCGGCTGTGACGTTGCCTAAAAACCCGGGGAACGTGTCTTCCGTCCACTCAGGTAATTCTTTCTCAAGTTGTTTTTTGAATTGCGGATCAAGGTTGCGAAGTTGAGCGCTGAGCGCTGTGCGCAATGCGTAGAGACCGGTAATAGGAGCATGTCCAGCATTAGCTAGAACAACTGAAGTGCGTTCACGGGCAAAGTCGCGCTCGGAAAGGCCGGCATCTTTTAAGGCTGCCTTTGTCACTTCCAGCATAATTATCTGCATAGGATCAATGGAAGCCAAACTGCTTGGCGGAATGCCGTAAGCGGTAGGATCAAAAACGAAATCGGCAAGGAAGCCGCCCCATTTTGAATAAATTTTGTCTGGAGCCAAGCGATTGGCATCAAAAAACTGATCTACATCC
>JAKFVJ010000197.1 GCA_021732245.1 Candidatus Obscuribacterales bacterium
AAGACTTAAGTCGCTTTGTTAACCCGGATCTACTCAAGAAATGGCAAGCCACCGACAAAAATCTTTCGTTAAGTTCAGGTATGTTGCAGCTATTGCCCTCAAGACATGGCTTATCCGGTTTCTTCATTGCCCGCTTGCGTAAAATTGGCAATCCGGAATCGAGCTGTCAGGGATAAGAATTAATAACAAATAGCCTGGATTGAGGCTGCAGCAAGCATCCGGTGGTACACATAACTTGGCGAGTCTAAGGAGCAGGTTATGTTTGAGCTACTTTCAATATTGGGAGTGATTGGCGGTCTTATTTGCCTATCCGGCATAAAGTTTGTCAAAGAGTACGATCGCTTGGTCGTATTCAGTTTCGGCAGAGTGACAGGGGTGCGTGGTCCAGGACCTGTTGTAATCATTCCTCTGGTTGAACAGACCAAGAAAGTGGACACAAGAATAATAACCATGGCTATACCCATGCAGGAAATAATCACCAAGGACAATGTTTCAGCAAAAACGGCAGCCGTATGCTTCTTCCAAGTAGTTGATCCGTATAAGGTGATAACCAAAGTTGAAGACCCCGTTATGGCAACAAGCCAAATCGCCCAAACAACCTTGCGCAGTGTACTTGGACAACATGACCTTGATCATCTGCTTTCCGAACGTGACACCATTAATGCCAAATTGCAGGCAATCATTGACCGTCAGACAGAAGGCTGGGGCATTAAGGTAATTGGCGTCGAAGTTAAGGATGTAGAAATCCCTGAGCAAATGCAAAGAGCAATGGCCAGACAAGCAGAAGCGGAACGAGAAAGAAGAGCAAAAATTGTTGCTGCCGAAGGTGAATTACAGGCAGCAGAGAAGTTGGCTATGGCAGCTGAAGTCATTTCCAATCAGCCGGGTGCAATGCAATTACGTCAACTGCAAACGATGGTGGAAGTTTCTGCAGAAAAAAATTCAACGCTCATTTTTCCAATCCCGATTGAACTTTTGGAACTAGGAAAGAGCCTGGGAAGCACTATTAAGATTCCGCAGAAAGAAAAACAAAACGAGAAAGCCTAATTAACTTTTCGCATTCTCAATTCCCTTAAGAAACTCCAAAAGCGTCAATTCTTTGGGACGGTTAAGTATCCACGTACAAGCCTCAACCACGGCATTACCTAATTCCGCATGCGGATCATCAGCGACATCTGCTGAATAAATAAGTTTGTAGTGCGCTAAATTTTCGCCATACCAGAGAAACACCTGGGGATTATCATCATTGCCGAAATTCATGAGCAAATGATCAAGCTCGGCCGGTGGTGAGACATCAAAATGGCGCTGATACTCAGTGACCGTATCTAAACCATAAGGCACAGCTAATCCGGCTCTAAATTTACCACCAAATAAGCCGCTTTCGGCAAATGCTTGTCCACGGCAAATAATTAGGCTGTCGCCGCTGCGTTTATAGGTCAACCAACCGCGCCAAGCCTGTGGAACTTTGTCCGCCAATGAGACTTCCACTTCTCTAGCCACATACTCGATGAGCGCCTTGCATTGAGGGGACAACGTTTTAAGTCCTTTGCTGGACTGTTCTTTGGCAATTAGCTCTGATTCAAGCTCGAGAAGTTTCAAATGAAACATAAGCTCAATATTCCCCTAAAGCCCGGCAATTACCCTGAAGTTAAAAGCAAATGAATTTCTTTGAAAGCAAAAACAATAGAGACAACCAATAGGAGCACACCAAAGGCACGTTTGATTACTGAATCCTTCAAGCGCAAGGAAATAGCTGCACCTAGCCGCGCTCCAGGTATTGAACCCACGATCATCGCTAACGCCACGCCCAAATTCACATGATCATGTACTGCATGAACAATAGCTCCGGGAACTGCCACGGCAGCTACAGTTAATAGTGATGTGCCTATGGCTTCTTTTATTGGTACACGAAAGATGTAGACAAAGGCAGGCACCAAAATAAAGCCGCCACCAATGCCGACTAGTCCGGACAAAAATCCTGTTAATAGTCCCACCACAGAGGCAACGTACGTCAATTTACCAACAGGAGCTAAGCTAGCCAACTTAGCTTCTTGCTTTTTGAACTTGAACTTGCCCAAAACCAACCCGACAAGTCCGGTCGCAAAATCAAGACCGCTCAGCGCTATTAGAAGAGCAACAATCATCATCAATATATGACCATTGACATAGCGACAAACAAAAGACCCGATGACCGTTCCAATGAAAGCCGGCACTAAGCAGGTACGTGACAGGAATTTTGAATAAATGCCTTCTTTGACGTAACGCGTCGCTCCAGAAATTGCTGTGGGCGCAACTAATACAAGGGCTGTACCTATTGCCTTATAAGGATCTAGTTGCAGCCACATTCTGGTCATTGGTGTTGCCACCATGCCGCCACCAATACCAAAAGCACCGGAAAGCAGACCTGCCACTACGCCAAGGAAAGTCGCTTTACTTAGATATACGAAATCTAAGTTCACATGTGACCTGTTATGAATCGGCCAAGATCCGGATTTTCCACGATCATTTGATTGAACATCGGATGTTTTGATAAAAGG